>JBBQRU010000051.1:0-32555 GCA_038214545.1 Cyanophyceae cyanobacterium
CGCCGCAGTATTCGCCAAAAGACACGGCGAGCGGCTATGAACGATCAGTATATGCTCTCTGTGTTAGCGGCGGCTGTTTCAAATTCTAACTTCATACTATGATCCGCCTGTCAATAGGGTTTGAGACGCGCTAACCCTGTCGCCAAACTGGACTCGCCCAAAGTCAAAAGCCACAGTTGTTTTTTGCTTCATTAAGGCTGTTTCATCTGTAGCTTGACGATCCGTATCGACAACTTCAATTTCACTGATGGTCCGAATCAAAGTAGATTTACCAGCACCTACAGAGCCGGTGACAACCACGCGCATGATTTCCATAATTACATTCAAAAATAAATGACAAAATCCGGTTAAAAAAATACAGTAGATTGTATGAGGAAAGAAAAATCAGTCTTAAACCCTGATATAACGCTTCGAGAATCGGGTATAGGTAAGTTTCCCACACCCATTGGAATAGAATTTATTACATCAAAAGCAATTTAAGTTCCGAAACCAGGCGTTTGATTTCTAGCATGAGTAATCCCTGCTTGGCTGACTCACTCGCTAAAATCAGCAGGACGGCATCATCACCACAGTTAGTGAGAATACCGTAACCTTTGTTACCTTCAACTGAAATCCGATCAATAGTACCTCTGGCTAACTCACTACCAATCCGTTCACCAAGAGATAACATCGATGCAGACATCGCCGATACTCGTTCATCGTCCATTCCTCCTGGTAGAACCGCTGATAGGGATAAACCATCAGGAGAAACAAGCGTAGCCCCTTGAATGTCACTTGTGCCACTGACAAAATTTTGCAGAATACCTTGAATCTTACTAGCATTGATGGGCATTTTTATGTCCTTATTGAGTGGTGATTACAGCTTAATTATTTGACTGCCTTCAGTCTTATAGGCAATTGATTTTATGACTTCTCTCTGGATAAGAAATTAGCTGACATAATTCAGTCTTAATCATGAAATGACTCATCCAAGTCAAGCTTATACTAAAGGCGTAAACTCAAAAACGTCATGACTCCCGCCGCGAAGCACGGATTCAGTATGTTTACCCTGTAAGCGCTTATTTAATACTTTCTCTAATGCTCCCCAAATGGCACCCATTGTAAAAGTACATTTGCGCTCAGAACCTAATTCTTCACCCGCAGAACATAAAGTTTCGGAGGTATATACTTTGATCACATCGCCATCTTCAATAATCTGATTAATTATGCAAAGGCGAGTCCCGTCTTTACCTAATGCATAACCCATCTTACTAGCGAGAATATCCCAAGATCCTGCCAAACCTTCTAGACCCAAATCCTGGGCAAGTTTTTTCCCACGATTACGACCAGCGGTAATTAAGGCGATCGCAGTTGTTTTATCTCCTAAAGCCTCTTCCATGCCTGTAATTGCTGCTTTAAAGCAAATAATACTACTAAAATCACCAAGTTCTTGACGCAACATACTTTAGTTTGAAATGTACATTCCTAATTATGTTGAGGCTCAAGGCGATCGCCAATAGGATTTGTACGTATAAAATATACTTCTAAATAAATTTTATTAAATAATTATACTTAGGTAATCTAGATGACTCTTTAGTAGCGATCGGTTACTCTCCCATCTAAAGATTACCATTCGCTATTTATAATGAATCACAAAGCGCGATCGCGTTGCTGTGAGGAGTTAGGTGGCTATTTTACTTTGCAGAAAACTAATTAGGTTCCGCAGGTATAACTGACTTATTGTAGCTTTGGAGGAGGAATCAAACATTAAGTCTAGTTGTGTCAAGTCTACAGCAGTTAAATTAATGCCTGTCACCCCTGGCGTTCTTTCCCCATTTTCAGCAGATTTATCACTTGAGTAGTAGTTTTTGGTTAATATGTACAATATAGCTTTGCTAGATAGATACTTGGAATCAAGAAAACCATTTTGACCCGCGAAAAGCATGGAAATTCCCTCTACTAGATTGCTGACAATCTGCCAACTGCCGAACCTACCTAAATTATCAGAAACTGAAATTTACACGCTATAAGTGATAATCTCAGAGTTCAAGTGAATAACTTGGTCAAGGTTGTGACTTTATTTAGTTTTATTCTTATGCCCAAAGTATTAATTTCCTAAGAGCCAATAGAATAATTACCTAATATCTAGATTAGAACATTTTTTGGCTCCACATCCAAAAAAAGCCAAATTTTACAGAAAATTCATCTAGCCATGAGTGACGCAGAACTAGTACATTGCATATAGTATTGCACTAAAGTAATCAGAGCTTGTGCTACAGAGGCACTCTGCAACGGGTTGACCGAGACGATAGGTGGTAGCTTTTCTGGCTCAAAATAGTTAAGGGCTGTGATCACATCTTTTGCAGACAAAGCTCCTGGAGAATCCATATGAGTTAGACCAATAATCATCGGTATATCTCCTAATTGATTCATTTGAGAGGCAATGCGGTTCGCATGACAAAAGTCATTTGGACGATTAGCTGATACTAACAAAATGGAAGCATGTGCTCGGCGAATTAAAAGCTCCCACATAAAATCAAATCGTTCTTGAACTGGTGTACCGTAAAGATGTAACACCATTTCAATTCCAAATGTCAGCCTGCCAAAATCCAAAGCTAAATTATTTTTTTGTGTGATTAATGCTGTATTATCTATTCTCTGATGATTAGCATCTATAACTTGAATTTCACTAATAGAACGGATAAACGTGGACTTACCACTCCCGGATGGACCAGTCACAATCAAACGCATTATTTCCATAGGATTGAATCAGAGAAATAGCAATAGCAAATTAAAAAAATTAATCTTTAGGCTAGATGCATATCCCTATCAATTGATGACCGAGAAATTCGCAATTCGCAATTGCGTTCTATATTGTTCATTGATTCATTAAGGAAAACAAACCCCTAATTTAAATTATGAAAAAACATAAAACACGTAGTATTAATATTCAACCGAACGCATTCATGCGTGGGGTAAGAAAATTGCGAATTGCGAATTGCGAATTAGAGTGTACGCTATTTAATTAATAGCTTCACGGTTTTGAGTAATTCTCCTTGATCGACAGGTTTAGTTAGATAAGCATCTGCACCTAACATTTTGCCCCACATTTTGTCAACATCACTGCCTTTAGTTGAACAGATCACCACTGGAATTTGTTTGGTATTTGGATTGTTTTTCAGTTCGCGGCACATTTCAAAACCACTTTGACCAGGCAAAATCACATCAAGGAAAATCATGTCTGGTCTTTTGTCATCTAGCTTTGCCTGCGCTTCCTCACTACTTTTAGCACTAATGACAGAACAGCCAAAAGAGCGTAAGTAACAACTGATGACCTCCATATCAGTCAAACCATCTTCAACAACTAATACAGTACTCATGGAAATTACCTGTTAGTTTTTATGAACAAATGCACTCGTAGCGCTCTATTTTATTTTGCATAGAAATTACCGAACTGCAAACTTTATTGCGAGCTAACTTATTATCTAAGATGCCAATTCAAATCTATGCCCCCAAAAACCCAGTTGTTATTAAAATCTAGTTAACTAATTCGAAACCGCAGCATTAGATACTTCCCGAGCCGGCTGTTGGGCTTTAATGTACTTACGTACCATTCCCAAAACCTTCTCAGCAACAATCGGCTTGCTCATGAAATCTGTCGCTCCCACAACCTTAGCCCGCACTCGGTCTACCAGTCCATCACTACCTGTCAAAATAATTACAGGTGTGTTGGTAAATAAAGAACTCCGTCGCAACTGAGAGCAAATTTCATAACCATTAGCAACTGGCATGATTAAATCTAAGAAAATTAGATCTGGTTTGCTCTCAATTAATAGTGGTAGAGCCTGCACAGAATCTTGAATCCCCACAAATCTCAATCCATTACTGGTAAAGATTTGTTCGAGAATTTGTGCTGTCTGTGGACTATCATCTACACAAGCAATTAACGGAGCCTTCGGTGCTCTACTTTGTGGTGTCCCCGAACCTTTGGCTTTACCAGGAGTCATAGGTAAAGGCATATCTTGGACTTCTACCAATTCAATAATGCCTTTGAGGACATATGGTAGTAAAGAACGGCTCAGTGGTAATAAATCCTGCTTGAGTCTTAGAGATAACTCTCGCAAAGTGTATTTACCATTGATCAAATTTACAAAGTTTTTGTAAACTGTTGGACTGACTTGCTGCTGTAATTGTTCTGGTCTCCGTAATACTGGCGCTAAATTAGGCGAAAAATTCGCCAACCCAGCATCACACCAACCACTCCACAATTCCTGCATCATCCGCAAAGATAAATCCGCACTCGTAAAGCTCATGGGTGCATCCAAGATCACCTCTTGGTCGCGATCGCAACTCAGAGTAGAAAAACTTGCATGTTGAGCTAAATCGAATAACAATTCGGCAATTGTATTTTCGACAATCGTGTTAATTTGATCTCGACGGACTTGCTCTGATTCATGTAAAGTGTTGAGTAGCTGATAATCCCAGTGAGTCGCAGCTACATCTGCTTGCCTAATCTGAATCTTCTCCAGATCGAGCTGTGGACAATATAGAGTTAAATATCGTCGCCAACGCCGGAAAGTATGTTCTGCCGCTGTTGCCCAGACAATTCGACCCAAGCGATAATAAAAAATCCAACTATCGCCCTTAGCAGTTTTCGCATTCAACCTACCACTGAATTGTAATCTAGTACAATTTTTGAATTCCTCTAAAAGTTTACTGGGAATCAACAGTTCAGGGTGGTTCACCATGTTCTCCTTTCTGAACCTTAACCTAATCATCTTTAATCTTAAGCTCAAGTACTTTTAAACACTTCAGTATAAATTCTGATTTTTCCGTTAATATATTTTGATGGCTGAATATAGTTTTGATAAAGCTTTTATTTATATGCTAACTTTTAAACATTTTAGGAAACTTAATTGCTGGGTTTATCAGAATGCAGACCCATAAACCAGGGTAATTTCATTCTCCTTTAAGCTGCCTCCTCCTCGAAAATCTGGATATTTTCGGAAAATTACTGGTGATCTTTGGGATAACAAACCCATTCAAATAAATAAAACAAGAGCGGATCATATAGAGCTGAATGCTGAGCATTCAGCTCCATGCTCATTTTTGCCGTTGTGCTAATGAAGAGCGGAGATTACCTTGATTTTCTGTCAATAACCGCTCGCCTTCTTCCTTGTCCAAACCAGTCCAGTGCATTAAGAGGGCTAACTTCACCCACTTACCACTGCGATCCAATAATAACTCAGTTGCCTCGCGACTCAAGCCGGTCAGGTCTTGCAAAATCCGCAGGGCGCGATCGCGTAACTTTTCATTTGTCACCGCGACATCTACCATGCGATTGCCATAAACCTTCCCCAACTTCACCATCACTGACGTTGACAAAATATTCAAAGTCAGCTTTGTCGCCGTCCCCGCCTTCAAGCGTGTTGAACCTGTGACAATCTCCGGACCAACCAGTAAACGCAAATCGATGTCAACGTCAATACTAACTTGGGATTGAGGCACACAAGCAATAAAAATCGTTTTTGCCCCTCGTTGACGCGCAGCGCTAATCGCCCCCTGAACATAAGGCGTCGTCCCACCTGCAGTAATCCCCACCACCACATCAAGTTGTGTAACTTGACGCTCGCGGATCGCCGCCTCACCGTCATCAGCGCGGTCTTCCAAATCTTCCGAACTGCGAACTAAAGCCCCAGCCCCTCCAGCAATAATTCCTTGGACTAACTCCGGTGGAGTGCAAAAAGTTGGTGGACACTCAGCCGCATCCAACACTCCTAACCGACCACTCGTCCCCGCACCAATATAAAACAAGCGTCCGCCATGTCGCAAACTTTCCGCCGTCAAGTCAATCGCTTTGGCTAACTCAACTTTTACTGCTGCGACCGCCGCCACAGCTTTAGCATCTTCTTGATTAAATAGTTCTACCAACTCTATGGAATCTAGCTGATCTAAATTCTGACTTTGAGGGTTAGCCTGTTCGGTCAGCAGATGTCCTCGTTCTTGTGAATTACTCATGCTCGGTACATTTATATAACTTTACAACAATCCTTCGAGTTTACGGCGAATACTATCTAATTCCGAACTGGATATCTCTTGACTTTCCCTCTTTATTGTGATATCACCCTCCTCATTCCAGTCAAGTTGAGGTACATTGTTTTCCGGAGGCATCACTAAAGCGCCACCTTCAGGAACTAATTCCCAGTCATAGTCAGCACCATCACAAAAATCTTGAATTTCTTCAGCATCAATCGCTTCGACTGTCGGGACGGGGAAATCCTGCGCCTCTAGCATCACGGCAAAGCGAGTCGCATCGTCCTCTGACTCAAACATCAGAACTTTATTGCGATCGCCTACCCTAATGGTGTGAATTCCCTCATTTTCAGTTCCGGCATTAAAAATTAGCACAAAAACGCGTCTGGAAGTAATCATTAGTTTTGTCTTTTCTGGCTTCAGGTATGGTTTTAAGGTATTCGTGACTAAAAGTCGAGTCGAAAATACTCAACTTTATAAAAAAAGACCGGATAGGGTCAATATCTATCGTGTAAAACAGTTAATGATACTTTCATACTCAATCGATTAACGTATCCTAAAAGTGGCATAGTTAATAGTGTGCCACTAGATTGTGAAAGCTACATTTGGCGCATCATTCTAAGTAAAAATGACTAACCCTAATTCAGATCGTGAGCCGGAAGCTAGGACCCAAAATTATCTGCGGTCGCCATTTTTTACTCGTGCCGCTGCTGCTTTGGGCGTATTTTTACTCCTTGCACTTGCAGGTGGTACTTGGCGTTTATGGATTTTTGTACATAAAGATTTAAAACCGCTAGCAGAACAAGCAGTTACCCAAACCCTCTCCCGCCCAGTACTACTCGGATCAGTTCAACAAGTTTCCCTCACCGGAGTCACTTTTGGCAATTCATCCATCCCCGCCACAGCCACAGACCCAGACCGGGCAACAGTTGACAGCGTCGAAGTCGGATTTGACCCGTTAGCACTACTCCTGCGCCGCAGTCTCAGACTAGATGTCGCCTTAGTCCACCCCAATCTCTATCTCCAACAAGATAGTCAAGGACGCTGGATCACCACCACCATCGCTCCGCAAAAAGCTCAAAATGGTCCGATTAAAACCGTTCTCGACAAAATTCGGTTTCGCGACGGTAATTTAACGCTACTCGCCAGCAAAGAGTTTCGCAACACGCCAGCTCCGGGAGTAGCAGTAGGAAATCCGGGAGTGGGAATAGTCAGCAATCTCTCTCCTTTCCCCGTCCTCCCCACACCTCTTGCCATCAGCGCCTCCTATGTCAACGGAGTTGCCAAAATTCGTGAAAATGGTCAGCTAATTATTTATGAAGCCGTCGCCAAACCTAATAATGGTGGCGATCTGACTCTTAATGGTGAATACCGTCCCCAAATTCAAGAACACAAAGTCAAGATCCTCGCGTCTGATCTACTCGCTGCCGATATCAGCCGCGTCGTCAAGTTACCTCTAGGTTTACAAACAGGTGTAACCAATGGCAATTTATCCGTTCAACTGCAACAGGATCAACCAGCCTTACTTTATGGCAGCGCTAGTGTTCAAGGGACAACTGTCCAAATTCCCCGATTGCCGCACACATTTAGCAATTCTCAAGGAAATTTAGATTTTCAAGGCACAGAAATTAAACTTAATAATGTTGCTTCTGTTTATGGCAAAGTACCGCTGATCGCTAACGGGATCGTCGATAGCCAAAAAGGTTATAAGTTAGCCGCGCAGATAAAATCGGTAAGCGTACCTGACGCACAACAAACACTAAATGTCAAGTTACCATTTGTCGCTTTAGGGTTAGCGAAAGCTGACTTACAACTAACTGGGGAAATCGCTCAACCTAAATTGACCGGAACCGTCGCGACGATTAAAGCCGCGAAAATTGACAAAGTTGATTTGAGTCAAGCTAGCGCTCAGTTTGAGTTTGTACCAACAGCAGCGCTTGTTACTTTTAAAAATATTATTGCTAAACCAACCGTCGGTGGTCAACTTACTGGTAACGGCACAATTAAACTTAATCCAGAACCAGAGTTAAATTTTAATTTTCAAGGCGTCAGCTTACCGGGAGATGCGATCGCCACCCTATACGAAAGTAAACCCACATTCCAAATTGGCACAATTTCCGCCACAGCGAATCTAGCTGGCGCAGGTAACAACGTCCGTACAGTAGTGCAATTTAATGCTCCCCAAGGGACTTACCCAGGCACCGGCGAAGTCACTGTCGCGGCCAATCAATTGGTGACATTTCGCAACGTAAATTTAAATGTCGCTGGAGGTAAAGTCGCAGTTGCGGGTACCTATGCTAACCAAAACTTTGCGGCAATTGCGGATGCGACTCAACTCCAACTAGCTCGCCTGATTGACACCACACAAATCAAGAATGTCTCCTTACAAGGCGCACAAATCAACGGTCGAGTAGCTGTTTCCGGCACCACAGGACCATTTAAAATTGCCACAATTCGCAGCAGTGATGCGCGTTTAGGGCTTGCCGGAGGAACGATCACCGCTGCTAATATTCAAGTTAATGGTGACATCTGGAAAGCCCAACTCCAAGCCAATAACATTCGCCTGGGACAGTTGTTAACAGCACAAATCCCCCCCGCTTTCCAGTCCCCATTAACCGGCGCATTCCAAGTCGCCGGAACCACCCAGTCTTTCTCTCCCCAAACCATCCAAGCCACAGGTCAAGCCAGTTTAAGTGTTGGTGGCGGGACGGTGATTGCCTCTAACATTCAAGTAAATCAAGGAAAATGGCAATCTCAAGTTCAAGCAAACGCTGTTCAACTAGCCAGTTTAGCTAAAGTCGCACCGCAATTCGTCGGCCCCTTAACAGGTCAATTTAATGTGGCGGGAACTACCGAATCTTTCTCTCCTCAAACCATCCAAGCTACAGGACAAGCCAGATTGATAGCGGGTGGCGGGACTTATCTCGCCAGTAACATCCAAGTTAATGAAGGTAAGTTTCAGGCTTTAGTGAATGCGAATAGCATCCAACTAAATCGCTTTGGTGAAGATTTGCGCGGTAAATTAGGCGGTACAGCTCAAGTTGCGGGATTAGTTACCGCTTTAGACTTACCAAGTGTCCGCGCTGTCGGTAATGTCAACTTATCTCAAGGAGTCGCAATTATCCAACAACCGTTGGATGCGAAGTTCGGCTGGGATGGTGAGAAGCTAATTATTGCCCAAGCCACTTCACCAGGTATTACTGCTGATGGGTTGATTTTTGCCAAAACTGGCGTGAATGTCGCCCCCAAATTAACCGGGGTAAATTTGAATGTCCAAGCGCAAAATTACGACCTCCGAAATTTACCCTTCGAGTTACCTAGTGCTTTAAAGTTGGCAGGTCGCGGCGATTTTATCGGTAAAGTTGAAGGAAGTTTACCTAAGCCGAATGCGACAGGCGAACTCAAACTGCGGAATTTAGTGGTGAATAACTTGGCTTTTGAACCACTGTTGACGGGTAGTTTTGCCTCAGACCAGCAGCGAGGGTCAAAGTTAGATGTCGCGGGAAGACAAGACCGGATTAATCTCAGTCTTAACCTGACAAATCAACTTCAGAATTTCTTGATTAAACTGGATACAGCTGTTGCTACTGGTCAAACTCAAGGCGAAAATTTAATCGCCAAAGTTGAGAATTTCCCAATTGCAGCTTTGAAGTATAATCTACCGCAAAATACGCCCTTGGGTACAGGTACTTTAGCTGGCTTGTTAACTGGGGATTTTCAAGTTAATCAGACAACATCTAGTCTTGTGGGAAATGTGGCGATCGCTAATCCCGTGCTTGGTCGCTTACAAGGCGATCGCTTACTCGCTCAAATCAATTATGCCAATGGTGTCGCCAAAATTCCCAACGCTGAATTCGACTATAAAAAGAGTCGCTACACTTTAGTAGACGGAACCTTTGCCCAAGGTCCACAAGGGCCACAAATCCAAGCTAAAGTTGGTGTCAGTCAAGGTGAGATCCAATATATTCTCACAGCTTTACAAATCTTTGATATTCAAGATCTCCAACGCGGACTGAAACCGGCTGTTTATGGTAACGCCAGTGACCTCGCCACCCAAAGTGTCGGTTTGACAGGTAAACCACTGCTGACCCAAATTCAGCGGTTATCAGAAATTGATGCTCTGCTAGCACAACAACAACAGCAACGTCGTCAAGCTTCACCGCTACCTAATATCGCCGATTTTAAAGGGACTTTCAACGGCAATATTGCTGTGAATACAGGTAAGACCGGATTAACCGCCGACTTTAACTTGAATGCTGAGAATTTAGTTTGGGGAAGAGCAGATGAACCTGGTCGGTTTTATCAAGCCAAGAGTGCGATCGCTTTGGGTAAGTATGAAAATGGAGCCATAACTTTTCAACCTTTCCGATTAGATTCTGACCGAGGGCTATTTGCTTTTACAGGTCAGTTGGGTGGGAAAGAACAATTTGGTAAGTTAGATGTGAATAACTTCCCTGTAGAAACACTGAATAGTTTTGTTAAACTGCCAATCAATATTACCGGAAATGTCAGTGGTTCTGCCTCCTTAGCTGGCAGTGTCGCCAATCCCCAAGCTGTGGGAGAATTGCAACTTGCCCAAGGAACCGTGAATCTCAAGCCGGTACAGTCAGCTACCAGCAGTTTCAACTATGCCAACGGGCGCTTGAACTTTGGTAGTAGTATTGCCCTATCCACAGCGCAGCCAGTTCAAATCACAGGTAGTATTCCCTATAAATTACCTTTCGCCACAGTCGCTCCTAATAACGATCAACTCAGCCTCAATGTCAATGTTCAAAATGAAGGATTGTCAATATTAAACCTTTTAAATAATCAAGTTGCCTTTCAAAAAGGTCAAGGGCAAATCCAAGTCAAAGTTGGCGGAACTCTTCAACAGCCACAAGTCGTGGGTAGTGCAAATGTGACTAATGGCGTCTTTACAGCTCAAGCTTTGCCAGAACCACTAACAAATGTAACAGGTAACGTGCGGTTTGATTTTGACCGACTTATTGTCGATAATTTCCAAGGTGATTTCTCTCGCGGAAATATTGTCGCCAAAGGTGAACTTCCCATCTCTCAAGATTCGCAAACACCAATCTCAGATCCACTCACCCTCAGTTTACAAAAGCTGAAATTGAATCTCAAAGGATTATATCAAGGTAATGCCAGCGGCGATATCCAAGTGACAGGTTCCGCCCTCAACCCGATTCTGGGTGGTTCAGTACAATTAGCCCAAGGTCGGGTTTTCCTCAATGACTCTACCAAAACAACAACATCAAGCAATAAAACTTATACCACAAATCCAGCCAATACAATCTCTGGAACACCTACAAGTACAGGATTCAGATTCAACAATTTACAACTGTCTTTAGGTAAAGGCGTCGATATCGTCCGTCCACTAATCGATTTTCAAGCTACTGGAAATCTCTACGTAAATGGCTCTTTAGCTAATCCACTTCCAGAGGGTGAAATCCGAATTCGCGGTGGCGGAGTCAATTTATTTACTACCCAATTCCTCTTAGCCAGAGATTACAAAAATACCGCTATCTTTAGCCCCAGTCAAGGTTTAGACCCCGAACTCAATATTCGGCTATTTGCCAAAGTTCAAGAAGTCTTTCAAAACCGCATTCCCACTTCTCCTCTCTCCTCAGAAATCAATGACCCAATCAATACTTCCCAATTAGGAGCACTAGACACAGTCAGGGTTCAAGCCCTTATTCAAGGACCTGCTAGTCAACTTAACGATAATCTCAAACTTACCAGTGAGCCACCTCGCAGTCAAACTGAAATTGTGACTTTGTTAGGCGGCGGTTTTGTGCAAACTTTAGGTCGTGGTGACAGTGCTTTAGGATTAGCTAATTTAGCCGGCTCAGC
Source organism: Cyanophyceae cyanobacterium (assembly GCA_038214545.1). Lineage (GTDB taxonomy): Bacteria > Cyanobacteriota > Cyanobacteriia > Cyanobacteriales > Nostocaceae > JBBQRU01. Next base: position 11,863 of record JBBQRU010000051.1, read on the forward strand.
AGTTTTAGGCAACTTTCAAGGTACCTTTAGTCAAATTGGTGATGCCTTTGGTCTGACTGACTTCCGTTTATTCCCGACTCTGCTCACATCAGGACGAAATCGCGGTTCAACTTTAGGCTTAGCCGCTGAAGCCGGAATTGATATTTCGCGTGGTTTCTCTGTTTCTGTTGTCAGAGTTTTAACTAGCAATCAACCTACCCAATTTAGTCTCAACTATCGTATTAATCGGAAAATTAGAGCACGTACTTCCACTGACTTAGGCAATGATACGCGAGCAGTCCTAGAATACGAAACTCGCTTTTAAGATGGTTTCGTAATCAGCGCTTGTAAAATTGACAATCCTAAAATAATTAAAAATAATACTAGCCCAATTGTACAGGCGTAGCTAATTTCTGATTCGTGAAATGCTTGCTCATATAAGTAATAAACAATTGTTTTCGAGCTATTGCGCGGACCACCTTGGGTCATGATATAAATTTCTTCAAATACCTTAGTTGCCGAAATCGCCGAAATTACCGCAACTAAAGCCAGATAAGGCTGCATCAAAGGTACTGTAATATCCCAGTGCTTACGGATACCATCCGAACCATCCATTGCCGCAGCTTCATAAACATCAGCCGGTATTGATTGCAACCCAGCTAAATAAATCACCATGTAATAACCCAATCCCTTCCACACAGTCACAGCCATCACACTCCACAAAGCTAAACTTGGACTAGTTAACCAAGGAATACCTTCAGCCGAAACCCCCAGTAATTTCAAAATTTGATTCAACAAGCCATTTTCCGCATACAGCCATCGCCAAGCAATTCCCGCCACCACCATTGAAATAATTACAGGTGTGTAATAAGCGGCGCGAAACCAGTTCATTCCGCGCAACTTACGATTCAGTAAAATTGCCAATGCTAAAGGTGCCATCACCAAAATTGGTACTACACCTACAAGATATAAGAAAGTATTACCGAGAGTGTGCCAAAATACTGGGTCTTTCCACAACCGACTGAAGTTGGCAAAACCTACCCACTGTGGTGCTTGCGTCAGATCGTACTCATAACGCGTAAAGCTGAGGTAAAAGGCTTGGATAGCAGGCCAAAAAACCGTTAACACCAAGATTGTCAAGGCTGGTAACAAAAATAAATAAGGTGTTAATTGCGCTTTGAGCTTTAAGTGCTCCGGCATCATTTTTTGCATAGTAGTGCTTTTTGTCACTCTAAATCAGCGAATTCTTGTTTCATACCATGTTCGTGGCTGAGGTTATGTTATCTGGATTGCTTGTATTTGGGGTAACAGTTTTGCAGTAAAATCATTAGTTCGGACTTATTTCAATTGCTTGCACGGAAGGAGACGCCCCGATGGCCCGCATGTACTATGACGCAGACGCCAATTTAGACCTTTTAGCCGGAAAAACGATCGCTATCATCGGCTACGGTTCCCAAGGTCACGCCCACGCATTAAATCTCAAAGATAGCGGCATGAATGTCATTATCGGGCTGTATCCGGGCAGTAAATCAGAGGCAAAAGCAAGTCAGGCTGGATTAACAGTCAAAAGTGTCGCTGATGCGGCTCAAGCGGCTGACTATATCATGATTTTATTGCCAGATGAAGTGCAAAGAACAGTTTATACCAACGAGATTGCTCCATACTTGACCGACGGCAAAGTCCTACTTTTTGCTCACGGTTTTAACATTCACTTCTCTCAAGTTGTCCCTCCCACCAATGTCGATGTCGTGATGGTCGCACCGAAAGGACCAGGACATCTGGTTCGCCGTACCTACGAACAAGGTCAGGGTGTACCTTGTTTATTTGCTGTGTATCAAGATGCATCGGGTCAGGCACGCGATCGCGCGATGGCATACGCTAAAGGTATCGGTGGTACCCGCGCTGGTGTCCTGGAAACTACTTTCCGCGAAGAAACCGAAACTGATTTGTTCGGCGAACAAGCTGTATTGTGTGGTGGTTTGAGTGCTTTAATCAAAGCCGGATTTGAGACTTTAGTGGAAGCTGGTTATCAGCCGGAGTTGGCTTATTTTGAATGTCTCCACGAAGTCAAATTAATTGTGGATTTGGTGGTTGAAGGTGGCTTGGCTCAAATGCGCGATAGCATCTCTAATACCGCTGAATATGGCGATTATACCCGTGGACCACGTTTGGTAAATGAGCAAACCAAACTTGAAATGAAGAAGATTTTGCAAGAAATCCAATCTGGTCAATTTGCACGGGAATTTGTGTTAGAAAATCAAGCTGGTAAACCAGGATTTACCGCCATGCGCCGTCAAGAAGCCGAACACCCAATAGAGGAAGTTGGTAAAGATTTACGCGCCATGTTTAGCTGGTTGAAGAAAGGGTAAAAATCAGGAATGATGAATGGTAAAAGCTTGATCATTCATCATTCACTATTCAGCCGTTATTCTTGAGAAAGAGAAAAATCAAGTTTTGTTACGTTTTTAATCGTCTTAATTTAATGCGATCGCTTCAGCCATTCATCCCTTTTTATTGTGATTTATAACAAAATGGATATAGGTTTGTAGTTCAGTCAGCAAATCAAAAGGGGAGATACTGCGATGACAGCACTTACATTAAACCTGAATTCGGTAATTAAACTGACAAAAGAGCAGTTTTATCAATTGTGTGCAGAAAATCCCGATTTAAAATTAGAACGCAATGCCCAAGGAGAATTAATTATCATGCCACCAACTGGAGGAGAAACAGGGAAAAGTAATGTTAACTTAATTCTTCAGGTGGCATCATGGAATGAGCAAAATCAACTTGGCGAAGTTTTTGATTCATCTACGGGATTTACTTTACCCAATGGTGCTGACCGTTCTCCAGATGTTTCTTGGGTAGAAAAATCTCGTTGGGATGCTTTGACTAAAGAGCAAAGAGAAAAATTTCTGCCTCTATGTCCTGATTTTGTCATCGAAATCATGTCACCATCGGACACTTTGAAAAAGGTACAAGCCAAAATGGATGAGTACAGGTCAAATGGCTGTCGTTTGGGTTGGTTGATCAACCGAAAAAGGCAAGAGGTCGAAATTTATCGTCCAGAACAAAATGTAGAAGTTTTAAAATTACCTCAAACTCTTTCTGGAGAAAATGTATTACCTGGATTTATACTCAATCTGCAACGAATTTGGGCATAAATAAATACAGGTACTAAAGATGAGGAGTAATAGATAATACTATTTGCAGACGAAATTCCATTAATCAATCTCCAAGTCCGCATATTCAGCAAATGAACCATTATCATGAACTTCTCCCCTCGCGGCTTGTTCAATACCTCGTAGTACCATTCCCAAGGCTTCCGAATTTTGCCACAACCATCGCTGCTCTTCCGGAATCTGTTCTATATTTATAGGATCTAACAGAATTTGACCGGCATCGTTGGTGAGGACTCGGTAAACTTTTGCCTTAGCTGCATCTCCTAATATTAAGTTTCCTTGCTCCGATGTTAAGATAGCTTCTTTGATTATGTAAAAGTTTTGATTGCTAATTAACATTGTTTAACTGCAAAAATACACAGATTATTTATTATTATAACTTAATGACTATTCCTCTGGGTAGTACTTATTCTTACTGAACTCTGAACAATGCCCTTATTACTCTCAACTCTCACTCAACACTTAGATTTATCATCGGCGCAGTTAGAAACATTGCTGACAAAATCGCTAACTGAGGGTCTCGAATCACCTGAGGTGCAGCAAGAGTTAAGCAGCTTAGATACTCATTTACTTCAGCAAACTTTACCAACAGCCGGTGGTATTTTAGCCAAAGAATTACCTCCTTTTTACAACTGGCTCAAAAATGAACTAGGAGTTAAACGCGTTCCTGACAGTCCAGACCACACGACAAAATGGGTAGTTGATTTTCTTAATAATCAAGAAAGCCTAACTCGTCTGGTGGAATTACACCGTCCGGTGCCTCCGTTGGCGCTACGACAAGCTATTCCCCGATTAGTAGGGTTATTTGAGGAAGTTGAAGACATGCACACTAGACAAGAATGGCAGAAAGCGATCGCGGCACTTTGTCTAGTTTTAATTGTTGGCGCAAAAGAATCTTTCTCTTGAGGTGTTAATCCTAGGCTAACCGCACCTTAAAGGAGGACGATGTTGAATCCAGGGTGAAGCGGCTTCTAGCTGTGCAGCTAAGGCAATTAACGTTGCTTCGGCTGCTGGTTTGCCAACTAATTGCACGCCAATAGGGACACCATGATTGTCAAAACTGCCGGTAGGTAGAGCGATCGCTGGTTGTCCGCTAGCATTGAATGGTGGACAAGGTGCAATCCAGTGAATTATTTTTTCTAAAGTTTCCTCTGGACTAAGATCCGCCCATTCTCCGACCCGGATTGGTGCGTGTAAATAAACTGGTAAAACCAACACATCAACTGCATCAAAAAAGGCAACAATGCGGCGGGAGATCGTTTGCATTTGACAAACCGCTTGGAGGTATTTACCTGCGGAAACACTGCGTGAGAGTAACCAGCGATTCATCGGTTGTAAAGCCTCTGGCGGAAGACCTGCAGCATCAACTCCCGCTTGCCAGACTATTTGAAATGGTTCAATTAAACCACTAAAATCAGGGCACTTTTCTTCGACATGATAACCAAGTTCTGTAAGTAACTTTACCGTCTCCATTACACCTTGCTCACAGAAGGGATCGGCAGATCCTAATGGGGATAACTTAGTCGCAAAAGCTATCTTCAAATCTCCGAGTTTTTGCGTAGTTGCGGATAGAAATGATGACTCCGGATTCGGCAACCAGTAAGGATCTCCCGTCACATAGCCAGACATCACATCTAACATCGCGGCTGCATCCGCTACAGTCCTTCCCAACGGTCCATTAGTTGCAATTCCACTTTGGCGATCGCCGACAGGTGCAGCCGATATCCGTCCTCGGGATGGTTTAATTCCGACCAAACCATTACAAGCTGCTGGTCCTCGCACCGAACCACCACCATCAGAACCTTGAGCGATCGCACATAATCCGGCTGCTACCGCCGCCGCCGCACCACCACTGGAGCCACCGGCAGTATAATCTAAATTCCAAGGATTCCGAGCTGGTGGAAACATGGCTGGTTCAGTGTAAGGTAAAGAACCAAATTCCGAAGTCGCTGTTTTGCCCAAAATCACAAATCCGGCTTGCTTGATGCGAGTAACTACTCCATCATCATAAGTAGCAATGTGATTAATTAACGCTGGAGTTCCGTAAGTACATTGAACGTCTGCTAAGGGATTTAGGTCTTTGATTGAAGTTGGCACACCAAAAAACAGTGGTAGTTCGGCATTACCTACCAACATCTCTGTTTTAGCTTTCGCATCAGCTAGAGCTTTTTCCGCAATTACCGTCACATAACTTCCCAGTTGCGGATTCAATTTTTCAATCCGCTCTAGATAGATCTGCGTCACCTCCAGTGGCGACACTTCCCGGCGACGGATTAATTGTGCCAACTCTAATGCTGGGGTAAAAACTAAATCAGTTTGATTCATAGCAAAATTCAGACAATGGCTAGGTATTTGAACACAAATACGCGTTCAAATTCCAAATTCAGGAATATATATAAATAATCTTTACACGGACTAGGCGTAAGGAAGTCCGTATTTATCCTGAATTATGCCTAAATCTCTGTCGCCACACCCAGCACCCTATTTTTTACACTTTGCTGCGATCGGTTAAAATTTCATAACCAGTTTCTGTGACCAACACTGTATGCTCAAACTGCGCTGACAGTGAATTATCGACTGTGACGGCTGTCCAGCGGTCAGACAAAGTCCGAGTCACTTTAGAACCAGCATTTAAAATCGGCTCAATTGCCAAGGTCATCCCCGCCCGCAATTTCACATTTGGCATTTCACGGGTGCGGAAGTTAAACACAGAAGGTTCTTCGTGGAGATTGCGACCGACACCGTGACCAGTGAAATCCTCAACAATACTAAAGCCATTCATTTCCACATGGTCTTGAATCGCCCCCGCTAAATCCAGTAGATAAGCACCGGCTTTAACTTGTTCAATACCTTTATAAAGTGCTTCTTCCGCAACCCGAATCAGCTTAGCCGCATCAGGAGTAACTTCGCCAATTGCCAAAGTTATACAAGAGTCGCCATGAAAGCCTTGGAAAAAAGCACCTGTATCTATTTTGACAACATCCCCATTACGGATGACCTTTTTGGCATTAGGAATACCGTGTACAACTTCATTATTTATCGAAGCGCAAATTGAAGCGGGGAAGCCGCCATATCCTTTAAAACTCGGTGTTGCATCCATTTCCCGAATGCGTTTTTCGGCATGAGCATCTAGATCAGCAGTCGTCATTCCCGGCTGTACCAGCTCAGAAATTTCTTTGAGGACGGTAGCAACAATTTTAGCTGATTGCCGCATGATCTCGATTTCGCGCGGCGATTTGATTTCAATTCCGCGACGTTGTCTTTTGGATGGGGATGATTTAGTCGGTTGAGTAAGCAGGTTACTGAAAATGTTCATGGAAATACATCGTTGATTAAATGTGTGGCAACAAGAGTAACAATCAATATTTTCGCGATCGCACGCCACCTAGAGCGATCCAAAAATGACTGCAAGCCAATTTTTGGTTCATTTAAAGAACCTGTCTTGCCAGACGTAATGGCGATTGGCGCTGATATATCTATCTTTAACTTAACCTATTTTCCTACCCCCCTGAGGGCTGCTGTCAATTATGGTTGGCGAGGATAGGTGGACCTGCGGTGACAACAACTAAATTATCAGGATGAAGCAACTCCGTGGCGGCGACGTTCACTTGATTGAGAGTGACTGCTTGAATTTTAGTAGGATAATTACGTAGTTCCTCGCGCGTCAAACCATACACTTCATTCATCATGATTTTACTACTCAACTCATCGGGGTTGGCCAGCGAAACAGTGTAATTGCTTCGCAAGGCGCGTTTAGCTGTCTCAACCTCGGTAGCAGTGACACCATGTGCGTGAATTTGCACCAGTAATTTTCGGGTACTAGCAATTGCTCTAATTGTGTCTTCCGGCGCAGTTTGCATTTGAATCAAAAACGTCCCGCCATTTTTTCCCGCTGGGAAGGAACTGTAGATGCCATAGGTTAGACCCTCGCGATCGCGGACTTCACTACCAAGACGACTTGATAAAGTATCACCACCCAAAATTTGATTCAACACCAATACAGCGTAGAAGCGTGGGTCTTTGCGATCAATGCCATTATCACCCATATAGGTAACTGCTTGGGTTTTCCCCGGAATTACCGCACTGACATTAATTAATTTCGGTCTACCGGCAATTGTCGGATATTTCAATACTGTTTGTTTACCTTGTGCTTGCCAATCACCAAACTCAGATTGAATTAGCCTTTGCACCCGATCAACAGAGAAATCACCCACTAATGACAGTACTGTTGTTTCTGGACGGTAATATTGTTGACTAAAATGCCTGACATCCTGTCGCGTAATCCGCCGCAAAGTACTTTCTGTAGCGAACTTATGAAAAGGGTGAGTCTCAGGATAGACAGCTTGTTGAAATGTACGTAATGCTACTTGTTCTGGATCGTCCAACTCTTGCTTGAGGTCATTTAAAGCTCTTTTACGGCTTAGTTCCAGTTCTTTTACCGGGAAAGTAGGATTTTGCAGCACATCTGCCAATGTGTGGATCAGGGTAGGGAGGTCATTGGCTAAACTGTCCCCATTGACATTCACACCTTCACGGTACGCCGTAAATTTCAGATTAGCACCGCGTTGCTCTAAAGTTTTGGCAATAGTTAGAGCATCCTTAGTTTTGGTACCATTCAGCAAGTTGTCGGCAGTCAAAGACGCCAGTCCAGCATTAACTTGCGATTCAAATTCTTTTCCAGCCTGAATGTAACCATTCAATGTCACAGTCGGAGTATTGTTGTCAGGTAAAAGTAATACCCGTAATCCATTAGCCAAAGTGAACTGGGTTGGTAGTAAATGCGTCGTGGCTGTAGTTAAGTCTTGTTGCGGTAAATACTGGGCAACCTCCACAGGATCTACATGCCTGCCAGAACCAAAATTTTCAGTCGTTTGCGTCGATGACTTGCCGATTCTCGCACTGGCTTCTTTAGTTAGTTGAGTTGGTTCAAACAAACCTACATGGCGATTTGCAAGATTGAGATATTTTTTCACAACACGTTGCACATCTTGCGCCGTGACTTTGCGAACCAGCGCTAAATTGCGGTCTGTATAGTCATAACTAAGTGCGGTTGTTTGGTCGTAGCCTAACTGGTTAGCTTGAGCCGTAATATCACGGTTACTTAAGATCAACGAAGCCTGTAACTGTGCCTTAGCTCGGTTCAACTCTTCTGTTGTCACGCCTTCTTTCAGGACTTGAGCAATTACAGATTGCAAGACTGAGTCAATCTTTGCCAACTTTTGCCCAGGATCTGCTGTCACTGCTAAATTATACCAGCCCGTTTCTCGTAAACTAGCGACATAAGATGTGACATCAGCAGCTAAACCTGATTCAACTAACGCCTGATAAATTCGCGAACTCCTTCCCTCTGAGAGAATATAATCCATCACCTGTAGCGCCGGGGTATCCGGATGATTCACATCGGGAAGAGGGTACACGGCTTGTAACAATGCTTCAGCACCGGGTTCTTTGAGGATGATGGGAGTGCGCTTTGGGATAACAGGGGAGTGATAGATACTATTGACATTACTCCCCTCTCTCCCTATCCTGCTTTGTCCCTTTCCTTTTTGTCTCTCTTGAGGAATTTTGCCAAATAACTCTTGAACAGTTCTGAGTGTTGGTTGTGTTTTAAAGTTGCCGACAATAACCAATGTGGCATTTTCTGGGCTATAATACTGGTGATAATAAGAACGCACCTGCTCAACCGTGAATTTCTCTACGTCAGCTTTGGTACCGCCTACAGGTAAACCATACGGATGATGAGGAAATGCGGATAGCATCACTGCTTTTCCGAGTCGGTAATCAGGGCTATTTTCGTAACCTTGTAATTCCGAAATCACGACCCGCTTTTCTGTATTGAGATGTTCCGGGTCGATTAAAGAATTTTGCATCCGGTCTGCTTCTAAAGTCAGCAGCGCTTTCAGTTTATCGCTCTCAACGGTACCGTAATATGCTGTTTGATCGTAACTAGTAAAAGCATTTGAGTCACTTCCCAAAGCACTAAATAAGCGCCCAAACTGAATCGGACGGTTTTTAGTACCCTTGAACATCATATGTTCTAACTGGTGAGCAATGCCATTCACTCCTGTATCTTCGTTGCGCGAACCGACTTTGTACCAAACTTGCACCGTGACAACAGGTGTCGTTGGGACTTCTTTCGTCAGAACAGTAAGACCATTATCGAGTACGAATGAGCGCACGTTTTGAGTCAGGTGAGGTATTTCACTTGAGTCAGGTGTCCCTGTGGAATTGGCGCTGATTGCAATCAAAGATACCTGGGGAGTAAATAGTAATACTCCGACAAGGCAAAGGCTAAATAGTAAAAGTGGTAAACGGTGTTGGCGCACTGGAAAAATCACGAGCGTGAGTTGATGAGAGAATGTGTAACTTAAATAAAAATCAATTATGGGTACAGCCAATTACAGTGTCCCCATTCGAGGGTGACACCATCTCAAAGTATCCTTAAGTGCAACCAATAGCAAAAACTGTTTTAGTGGACTGTAGCCAAGCGGATAAATTCTAAAGGCAAACCATCAGCGTCGGCGATAAAAGTAACTTCGTAGATGCTGTTGCCAATTTGCTGTTGTGTTGGTTCCAAAAGCACTTTCAGTGGCTGACACACTGTTGGTTGCTCGGAAAATGCTTGATCAAAACGCTGTTTGAGGCTAGTCAACCAGCTGGGTAAATCGGGCGTTGCCTCCGTAATATCGAATGACAAATGATAATACCCTACATAATGCTCATCTGCAAACGCATCCGGTGGTAGAGAAGGTTCTGGAATTTGAATTAACTCAATTCTGCCGTTGAGTCCTTCCATCCAGCAGGCTAATGTATAGCCAGTAGTAAAACGCTCGCAAACGACAAAACCTAATAATTCGTAGAAAGCGATCGCGCGATGGATATTTGCTGACCGAATAGAAACGTGATGCATGGAAGTTTATTCAAATAACCGAAAATACGGGTATCTTACAGGGACACCAGGCTCTTTCTCTAAGTCAAAATTAATCACATCCCAGCAAGGTTCAATCGCCGGGTCAGGACTAAAATCTACAGGTAGACCGTATAAACGCGGTCTTGTTTGTTCACTTTGTCCGCGCCAAGGCGTACTGCGTTCTAAGTAACCACTAATTAATTCTTGATAGCGACGGGCAATGATCACCCGAGTCGCTTTATAGCCTTGAGTATAAAGACGGTCTAAGGCTTCGTGAATTTCAAAACGAATCCCATCAGGATGAGTATGTTGTCGATACCATTCCTGATTCCAGAGTCGCCAATGGCGTCCTGACTGGAGGTGAACCAACTCTTCTGTTTTCGGATCGGATTCAAACGCCCCATGACGGGGGCATAAATACGTATCTGTAAGAGTCAGCGCCGGAATTGTCTGACGGCAGTGAGGACACTGAATCTCGGAACCAAAAATCGGGTATTGCCAACCTGGATTCATGATTAAATACGTACTAGCATATTTCGGACTAAAACTGCGTCAGTAGGGCTATTTTTACACATCGGCTGGAAACCGTTGGCATTTGTACTCACTGCCGCTTTACAATAAATAATATGGCACCATGTATTCTGGAACAAATACCAGCCTATATTTGGTTGGCAAGCATTCCAGTTTTCCGAGATCCCACTTCTTTTATTCTAACGTGTTCACTGCTTCTTACTGGTCTAATCCCGATCGATCTCACGCTACATTTATCGCCGCCAACGCAGTAGTTATCGGTATGGTAAACATCGCCCACGGAGTCAGCATTTGGTATGGCGCGGTCGTCCGTGGCGATGTCGAACGCATTGAAATTGGCGCATATACGAATATTCAAGATGGGGCAATCTTACATAGCGATCCAGGCTATCCGACCATTATTGAAGATCATGTGACAATTGGGCATCGTGCTGTCCTGCATTCAGCTTACATCGAGCGCGGTTGTTTAATTGGGATTGGGGCGATCATCTTAAACGAGGTGCGTGTCGGTACTGGAAGCATTATTGGTGCTGGTGCAGTTGTCACCAAAGATGTACCGCCTTTATCTTTGGTGATAGGAGTTCCGGCAAAAATCCAGCGTCCAGTCTCCCCAACTGAAGCCTCAGACTTAATCATCCACGCCCAACGTTATCAAAAGTTAGCTTTGGTACATGCTGGTACTGGTACGGATATCGGCTTTACCTGATCACACTGAATTTATCTCACAAAAATATTTGTTGGCATTTTGTGTAAAAAATCCCCACTTCGGCTAAAAATGAAAATGAGGGTAGTTGCAAAAACTTTAATTTTTACTTAACAGAGGATTTCTAAACATGGACATCGATATGCGTGTGGCAGTAGTTTTAGCACCAATCGCTATTGCTGCTAGTTGGGCAGTGTTCAACATTGGCGCTGCTGCTTTGCGGCAAGTTCAAGGCTTTATGAATAGAGAATAGGAGGAGTGCTCTTGAGTGGGAGAGTGCTCTTGAGTGCTCTTGAGTGGGGGAGAGTGGGAGAGTGGGGGAGTTCTGAATGCTGAATGCTGAATGTTGAACGCTGAATGTTGAACGCTGAATGCTGAATGCTGAATATTTCTCGTAATTCACAATTTATAATTCCCCTTCTCCCCCTCTCCCCCTCCCCCCCTTCCCCTTCCCTAATTAAGCAGCCAGACCAACACAGCACCAGTAATCGCGCCACTGATGACAAAGCTGGCGAAGACGCCAAAAAAGATATCGCCAAATCCCGTTAGTAGCAAACAAGCGCAGGTGAGAGCGATAATTAGATTAGCTAAAAGCCATAAACTGGATTTAGCGACCTGACGCCTCAATACCAGCCATTGGGTAAAGCCAGCGACAGCATAGCCTACATAGATGAATCCGGCTATACCTTGTCCCAAACCGACACTTAAAGACCAAGAATGCCAACCTCGACTAATCACAGCGACTACAGCCAAAAACATCCCTACAGCCATACCGAGACTTGTCGCTAGCAGCCACCAACGCGACCGAGGAAGGTGTTTTCTGATTACTAACCACTGTGCGAGTCCAATCACAGCCCCAAGTACTGCACCTCCGAGAGACATCCCGATCATCGCAATTGTCCAACTTTGGAAAGTAAAGCTGATATTCGCAACTATTAACATATAAAGACCTACCGGAAGAAAGGCTACAGCACCAATAGTGTTAGCCAACACCCAGCACAGCCAAAACCACCATCCCGCCTTGGGGCGCTTTGAGTGAGTTCTTCGCGAAGCTTTGTCAGTCATGGAAAGTGGGAAATTTTGTAGAGACACGATACGGAAGCGCCGGTGGAAAACATCATAAGTGACGAACAACCGATGGATATTGATTCTTTATTAACACCACTACAACAATTTGGTATACATCTGGGACTCGATCGCATCCAAAAATTACTGTCAAATCTTGGCAATCCGCATCACCAAGTCCCAATTATCCACGTCGCCGGTACCAACGGTAAAGGTTCAGTGTGTGCCTATCTTTCCGCTATCCTCACAGAAGCTGGTTATCGCACAGGACGTTACACTTCTCCACATTTAGTTGATTGGACCGAACGGATTTGCCTTAACTCCCAGCCAATTAAGTCGCCAGAATTGTACCAACTAATCCAACAAGTCATAACAGCGATTCCACCGGAAACAACACCAACACAGTTTGAAGTCATCACCGCCGCCGCTTGGTTATACTTCGCCCAACAACAAGTAGACATAGCTGTAATTGAAGTCGGACTGGGAGGACGCCTAGACGCCACAAATGTCTGCGACCACCCACTAGTCACAATAATCACAAGTATTAGTTTAGACCACACACAGCAACTAGGTACAACGATCGCCGAAATTGCCACCGAAAAAGCCGGTATCCTCAAACCTCAATGCCCAGCCGTAATTGCCCCCCTCCCAATAGAAGCCGAAGCCGTCGTGCGATCGCGCCTCCAAGAACTACAATGTCCCAGTATATTCCCGGAACCAGCCAAACTAATTGAGACTGGATTTGCCGAATTTAAATCCCTCAAATATCCGTTACCATTAGTCGGAGAAATACAGTTGACAAACTCAGCTTGTGCGATCGCCACTATACTCCACCTCCAACAAAAAGGCTGGCAGATATCCGACCAAGCAATAATTAACGGTATGGCAAAAACCCACTGGCCAGGAAGAATGCAATGGACTACCTGGAAAAACCACCAAATATTACTTGACGGTACACATAACCCAGCCGCAGCCAAAGCCCTACGTAATTATCTCCCAACCCCAATCACCTGGATCATCGGGATGCTCTCCACCAAAGATCATACCGAAATCTTCAAAACATTACTCAAAGCGGGCGATCGCTTATACCTAGTCCCCGTAGCCAACCCCAACTCAGCCAATCCCAATGAATTAGCAATATTAGCCAAGAATATCTGCCCAGAACTGAGGGATTGCCAAACTTATGAAAATTTAACATTAGCGCTAAACGCCCTTCCAGAGGAAGAGAAAGTTGTTTTGTGTGGGTCGCTTTACTTAGTAGGGGAATTTTTAAACGCGGAGGAACGCTGAGGAGGCGCAGAGGATCGCAGAGTTTCTCCGCGTACCTCGGCGTGACCTCCGCGCCCTCTGCGTTTCAACTCCTCTCATTCCAAGCTTGCGCCGCGTCTGCGATTGCTTTGTCTACTGTCTTCTCATTTAGCATTGCGGCTTGGAGATTCTCATAGATTGCTTTTTGTAGGAGGTTGAAGTTTTTTAAAGTGGGTGTGAGGATTTCCGCTTGCTGCATTTGGTTGGCGCTGACTATCCGCGCTTTGTCGATGGCTGAGGCGTTTGTTGGGAGGTCTTTGAAGTAGCTGTCAGATAGGGCTTTGATTGTGGATGGTAGGACGTTGGCGGCTTTGGCGAAGGTGAGTTGGTTTTTGTCGTTGGTGACGAATAAAGCGAATTTGACGGCGGCGTCGGGATTTTTTGAGTCGCGAGGGACAATTAAGTTCATCACGGCGACATTTTTCTTGCCAGTTTTTCCGGTGATTTGTGGGGCGATGGTTGAGACTTTGGCGATGGCTGGGGCATTTTTGGCGATGGTACCTAGGAATTCGGGACCTGAGGCTAAGAAGGCTATTTCTCCAGCTTCATATAGGTCGATGGCATGGCGATGACCTTGGGTTAATACTTCTTTGGGTAAGAGTCCTTGTTTATATAAGTCTACCCAATATTGGAATGCGGCTTTTCCTTCTGGAGAGTTAAATGCGGCTTTACCGGAGGCGTCAATTAAAGTTACTCCCATTTGCACTAAAGATTCCATTACTTCGCCAGAATCTTGAGGGACAAATGTGGTGAAAAATCCGTATTTTCCGGTTTTTTCTTTAATTTTCTTTGCTGCTTCTGCCAATTCTGCGTAAGTTTCCGGTGGTTTCACTATAGCCGCTGAGGAAAGTAGCTGGTTATTATAGATAGTCAACTGAGTAGTGAGGTACCAAGGAATACCAAAGCTTTTTCCGTTGAGTGTACTAGCTTTCCAAATATTGGGAAGATAGGTGGAACGTATGTCGCCAGAGACCTTGCTGTCTAAGTCTAACCAGGCATTACGACCGGCAAGTTGGGAGGCAAAACCAGGATTTAGGTTCACAACGTCTGGTGCGGTTTTTGCGGAGACGGATGTCAGAATTTTACTTTCCATTGCTGACCACGGTACATCTACCCACTTCACTTTGACGCCGGAATTTTCGGTTTCAAAGGCTTGGATGAGGTTGTGAAAATAGTCTGTGAATTGCGGCTGAAGTTGCATCGTCCAAAATTCAACTTCTTTAATTCCTGTTGCCGATTGGGTTGTGACATTACCAGTACCACAACTAACAATCCAACAAGTTAATAGTCCGGATAGAAACCAGATGATTATTTGTTTCAAATTCTTAATTTTCAGCATTTGATTTGTAAGATTGACAGGGTTAAATGATTATCAACATTCATATGCGAGATATTTAGACCAGTTTTTAGCATCATTAGTATCTTAAATTCTTAAGACAATCACAAATTGGGGCATTCATTGTGGTCAATCGTCTCCAGAGTCTGTTAAAGAAAGGTAGTAGCGGGGTAGGTATCGAACTTGCCCCTGAGAAGATTAACGTAGCGCAGATACGCAAGCACAAGCAAGGCTTTAAATTGACGGCGCTAACGTCCATCCCTGTACCAGAAGGTGTGTTTCAAGAAGGACAAATCACCGATCCCCCGCGCATGGCGGAATTGATTCAGCAAGCGCTGGCTGAGAGTAAGGTTAAAACTAACCGTGTGGCGACGGCTGTTCCCGGACGAGATTCGATTGTCCGGTTGATTCCGGTACCGGCGGAGTTGGATGACAAAGAGTTACGGGAGATGGTACTGAACCATGAAGCTGGGTTATATCTACCTTATCCCCGTGAAGAAGCTGATGTGGATTATCAAAAGTTAGGGTACTTTGTAGATGAGGATGGGATCGAGAAAGTTCAGGTGCTACTCGTGGCCACCAAAAAAGAAGTAACTAATACTTATGTAGACACATTTCAACAAGCAGGATTGCAAGTCGATGTTTTAGAGATTAACAGTTTTGCGCTGATTCGGACAATTCGCGACCAATTACGCCAATTTGCGCCGCAAGAAGCTGCTGTTCTGGTTGATATTGAGTTTGACAGTACAGAAATAGCAATCATTGTCAACGGTGTGCCGCAATTTTCCCGGACGGTGCCTATTGGCACATATCAACTTCAAAATGCCCTCTCCCGCGCAATGAACTTGCCTGCCTCCCGAGATACACAAATGTTACTTGGTATGACTATTCCTCAAGGACCAGTTGATGGCGGTGGCAGAAGTGGAGTGACGGGGGTGAATCCGGGGATGGCGGCAATGGTGCGAGTGTTGGGAGAGTTGGCTGATGAATTGCGCCGGTCAATCGATTTTTATCTTAATCAAAGTGAAAATTTGGAGGTAGCACAGATTTTGCTGGCAGGTCCTGGAGGCGGACTTGCCCAACTAGATGAGTTTTTTACTCAAAGATTAAGCTTACCAACAACACAGATCGATCCAGTGGCGGCTTTATCCTTGGAAGTTGACGAGGAAAAATTTAAGCCAGTACAACGCCCTGGATTGGGAATAGTGCTGGGTTTAGGAATGCGAGAGGTTTGAGCAAATGTATAGTTTGGATGTAAATTTTCTCAAAGATCGTCGTCCCACAACGGCAGCAAAGGCACGATCATCGATGCCAATGCCAACTGGCAGCTTGTTGCCCCTATTTATCGGTATTGGTGTCGCTGTGGTGTTACCTGGTTTAGCTCTCAGTGCCTGGTGGTTTATTCAAGGGCAAACTGCTCAGCTAGATGACAAAATAGCACAATTAGATCAGGAGAACAAGCGGCTAGATGCCCAAATTGGGGATATTAAGAAAATTCAGGCAGAAACTAGCCAAATTAAAGACGAGACAAAGTCTTTAGTTAGTGTGTTTGACCAGATTCGTCCTTGGTCGGCAACATTACAAGATTTACGCGATCGCATTCCTCAAGGGGCGCAAATAGAAACCATCAAACAACTCGCCCCCGCCGCCCCAGAAAAAGGTCAACCTCCAGCCAATCCTGCTGGCGGAGTAGAAATGACTGGTCTAGCACATTCCTTTAACGAAGTCAATGACTTTTTGCTGAGTTTACAACAATCTCGGTTTTTCAAAGGTACTGAAACAAAAATTATTACAGCCGAGTTAGTAAATGCCCCTTTACCCGTCGGTTTGACCTTACCTCCAGGAGTCGTCTACAAACCGCCGCAAATTGTGAAATATACAATTCAATCGACCTTAAGCGATATACCCGCATCTGAACTGATTGGTGAGTTAGAGGCAAAAGGCACGAAAGGACTGGTAACACGAATTCGCACCATGCAAGATCAAGGAGTCATTACCAAATGACAATGAGTGATGATTTAAATTTTGTCGAAGAAGGCGAAGCTGGGTCAACATCACCCTACCCTAACGCCTTCGGGATTACATTTACCCCCAAAATCTGTGGCATCGCTATCGGCGTCGTCGGCATTTTAGGAGCGGCTTACATAGTCCTTAACATGGTGATGCCTGCTTGGCAAGCCTATCAAGAGCGACAAGCCAAAACGGTGGAAATCCAAGGACAAATTGATAGCAAAGTAAAGAGTGTCAAAGAAATTGGCAAATTCAAAGAGCAACTAGCCCAAGCTAAACAACAAAAACTCCAAGTCATGGCATTATTTGCCAACGAATCGACTTTAGATACCTTGCTGCTAGATCTCAATCGCTTAGTTGAGTCAGGTAGTACCTCAGGAAGTGGCATTGTTAAAGGCAAACTGAAAAAATACGTCCCGGCAAATCAGAAAGCAGAACTGATTACTGATAGTTCTTTAGGCGCTGGTGTGAATGGGAAATTGAAACGCCGGATGGTCAATGTAGAAATTGAAGGCACCTACGAACAAACCCAAGAAATTGTGCGGAATATTGAGCGCCTACAACCGTTGCTAATTGTCAAAGATTATGACTCTAAATTAGCGCCGCCACCTCCGACGACAGGTCCTACAGGTAAACCAGTTCCTTACACAGGGCCGCCAGGAATTGCTACCAATTTTCAGTTGCAAGCCCTCGTCCCAGCGAGTCCGGCTGATATGGCGGCTGTAGCTAAAGAACCCAAAAAATGAGAAAAGCAAAAGAATAGTGTTTTGAGCATGGGATGCATTGCGTCATCCCAGCAATACAGAAGTGCGTCTACTAAATTAATTTATGTGAGGAATTGATAGTGAATAGTAAGAGTATCATTTTTAGTACCGCCGCAGTAGTTATACTCGCAGCGATGCCAGTCAAAGCCGAAACAACCCAAGTTACAGGGGTAAAACTTACTCCTAGCAAAGACGGCGTTAAAGTATTGCTACAGACAGTAGCAGGCGATCGTCCGCAAGTTTTCACCACCAAACGTGGTAACGCCTTAATTGCAGATATTATTAACACGAAGCTGAGTTTACCAGGTGGCAACAATTACCGTCAAGAAAATCCAGCACCAGGAATTGCCTCAGTAGTAATTACCTCCCTCGACGCCAACAGTATCCGCTTGACTGTCACAGGTACAGGCAGCACTCCTACAAGTCAACCAGTAGTTCGCAATGATGACAGCATCAGCATCAGCCTCAGCGCCGCCGGTGGTACCCAAACAGGACAAGTACCTCAAGCACAGCCCGTCACCCCTACACCCCCAATCGCCAACAATCCAGCACCCATCCCACCCCAACTCAGTCCCAAACCAGACGTCCTCGTCCCCAACCCCCAAATCACCGTTGACGGCAAGCCAGCCCCAGCCATTGGCCCCGGTCAACCAGCATCCGCCGCACCACCATTCTTACCAAGAGCCGTAGCACCTCCAGTCGGAGATATCGCCGTCTCCAACACCGACGCCTCAGCCCAAGTAATTGACCTCGGTACCAACGAACGCGTCCCTCGCCTAGTATTAAGAGATGCACCAGTTCGTGAAGTTTTATCACTACTTGCCCGTGCCGCGAATCTCAACCTAGCTTATTCTGGTAACTCTGCCGGTGAAAAACCTGGTGCTGCGGCTGCAGGTGGTGATGGTCCAACCATTTCCTTAGATATTGAAAACGAGCCAGTTCAAGATGTATTTAATTACGTCTTACGCCTCAGTGGTTTAGAAGCAAATCGCAGTGGAAGGACAATATTTGTTGGCACCAAACTACCAAATGCTACCCGTGATTCCTCAGTCCGCAACATGCGACTCAATCAAGTATCAGTCGGAGTCGCCCTTAACTTTTTAGTCGGTTTAGGCGCTGAAAGCGCTGTGAGTCGAGAACGCCAAGTTACCAGCGTCAGTGCTGTACCTGTTGGCGGTTCAGCTACCGCAGTTACTAACACTCAGACAACCATAGAATCAAAGTTAGAACAACAGCGCGTTGAGTTTACCGACTCCACACCAATCCTCCGCGGTTTACAAGCACTAGGCGACGAGCGCACCAACTCTCTCACCTTAATTGGTCCACCCCGCCTAATTGAAATTGCCAGTGCCCAACTAATTCAACTCGATATTCGCCGCCGTCAAGTTGCCGTCAATGTGAAGATTCTTGACGTGAACTTAGCCGCAACCGAAGACTTTAGAAACAGCTTTTCTTTTGGTCTGGGGAATAATTTCTTTGTCAATGATGGTGGTGCAGCCGCCCTCAACTTTGGTGGTGTCAATCCGCCAACTGCAGCCGCTACAACTGGCGGATTGCTGAGTCCCACTGTCGTTACCAATCCCTATACATCAGCACCTTTTGTTGACCCCAATAGTGCTGTAAATATTCCTGGAACTGTACCCGGTACTATTACCGTAGATGCTAACGGTAATGTTACGAGAAACTTAAATGCAGGTGGTGGAAGTTTTTACAAGCCAATTACACCATTTGGATCTAACGGCAATCCTCTGACTCCAGGCTACTCAAATATTACTCCAGCAACAGACAACGTTGTTACTATTGGTTCGGATGGCAAAGTTAGTGTAGCCAGAGGTACTTTAGGCACAGCTACCACCTCTCTCCCCAGCCTGTACCAATACCCAAAACGTTTCCTCTCCAGCCTACAAGCACAGGTAACAAACGGTAACGCCAAAATTTTGACCGATCCAACCTTGATTGTGCAAGAAGGTCAATCAGCGCAGGTGAATCTTACCCAAGAAGTAGTCGGAAACCTTAAAAGAGAAATTACTCGCGATGCTGGCGGATCGAGAGAAACGGTAACTGCTGAGAAAATAAATGTCGGTTTAACTCTAGGCGTAAAAATCGATCGTATTGACGATAATGGCTTTGTCTCCCTCTCCGTCGCTCCTAGTATCAAAGCACCTGCAGGTCAAGAAAATCTGGCAAATTCAGGACGGATCATTTTAGTAAATGAGCGATCGATCGCTTCTGGCTTAATCCGCCTCAGAGATGGTCAAACCCTAATTCTCTCTGGGATTATTCAAGACTCAGACCGCTCAACAGTCACAAAAATCCCCATCTTAGGCGACATCCCCTTAATTGGCTCACTATTTAGAAGCACAAACCGCCAGAATGAGCGCCGTGAAGTAATTGTCCTACTAACGCCTCAAGTTCTCGATGACTCTGAACGCTCCTCCTACGGCTATAACTACAAACCTAGCCCTGAAGTGCGACAAATGCTAGAGCGTCGTGGTTTAAATGTCGCTCCTAAGAAATAAGATTATGTTTTTATCTCACGCCAAGACGCACCAGCGTCAGCGCAGCGAAGCCGAAGGCGTTAGCCGTTAGATGTTAGCCACCAAAATGTAAAGACCGAGGGAGCCAACACCCTGAAGGGTGCGGCTACACGAACAAAGCCTGCCTTCGCAGGCTATAAATAAATTCAGCCTGCGTTAGCGAAGCGAAGCCGAAGGCGTTAGGCAGGCTTCGTTTGTTTAGCTCCAGGCTTTAGCCTGAGAGCGATTTACTTTGCGCCTTTGCGTGAGGCAATTCCACTACAAAAACTGCCAAATTCTAAATATTTTACCACCTAAAGCCTTTTTTAAGACTTTTACATAAGTAATGCGCCAATTCTAATGGTAACATTATTGCCTTATAACCTCAAAAA
>JBBQRU010000052.1:0-31769 GCA_038214545.1 Cyanophyceae cyanobacterium
GAGTTACGCTCTAGCAGTGATAGTTTGTCAGACCTGCAAAAGAAGATGGCAGAATATCAAGCTAATGGGGTACGGCTGGGTTGGTTGATTAATCCCCAACAGCAGCAAGTAGAGATTTATCGACTAGGGCAGAAAACGGAAGTACTTCAATCGCCAACTACTCTCAGCGGCGAGGACGTGTTGCCTGGATTCACGTTAGATGTAAGGGCAATCTGGTAAACTACCTACATCCACTGCCAGCGGCATGATACAGGTAGTTGACTCTGAGATTGTGCTGCGATAGCGCAAAGCGCTGAAGCGACGAAGGTCGCTATCGCCTACCTATCTTTATCTGGGATATGCGGCTGCTCCTCAAATTATTTTTTCCATAAATAGTAATAATAGAGGTAAACAATCATGCACGCATGTCTACGTCTACTTGATTGAGATTGGGAATACCCAGTGTTGATAATTCGGATCGCGATTTTCGGTAATGGCAGTTAGTTTGTCTTTGAGTTTTTCGGTGATTGGTCTGCTGGTTGGCAAATCGTAACTTTCAATCCTGGTCACTGGAACAACTTTAGCCGCCGTACCGCTGAGGAAGACTTCATCAGCAACCAACAGTTCTGATTTATCCACTTGTCGTTCGATAAAGGGAATCCCTAAATCCTTAGCCAGTGTCAGTACACTATCTCTCGTAATCCCTTCTAAAATATCTTGGTCGCATCCAGGGGTAATAATTTGTCCATTGCGGACTAAAAAGATATTCATCCCGGAAGCTTCACTGACTTTACCCTGAGTATTTAATAAAATCGCCTCATCAAAGCCAGATTCCACAGCTTCGGTTTTCGCTAGGGAGGAAGTAATGTAAGCACCGCTGATTTTTCCGCGTAGGGGGAGGCTACGGTCTTCTTGGCGATACCAAGAACTAAAGCGACAACTAACGCCAGCCGGAGACAGGTAGTCGCCTAACTCTACCCCATACACAAAGAAATCTTTCTCAATGTTATGTAGTCTAGGCGCAATTCCTAAATCAGAAGTATAAACGAAGGGGCGGATATAAAAAGATGCAGTTGGTTTGTTTAATTTAACAAATTCGACAATAGTTTCCTTGATTTTTTCAGCCGGTAAGTCGAATTGTAGGTATTTAGCACTAGTACTTAACCGCTGACAATGACGGTCTAATCTAAATAACAATATTTGTGTTGGGTCTTCAGGGTCGGGAATACCGCGCAATCCACCGAATGCACCAGTCCCATAATGTAGCGCATGGGTAGCAATTGAAATTTTGGCGTCGACAAATGGGAGAAATTGGTTCTGGAAGTAAGCAAAGTGTAAGAAATTGTACATGTTGATCAATTGCGCGGTAGCTGTGGCTATTATGTGATTGTAGCCACAGTCAGAATACATTAAATTATTGTTGTGTGGCTTGTGTCAGCTTTTCTTTGTCCAACCGGCGCTTACGGGCATATAGTTGGATAGTCGCTGCCATAAAGACAACTAGACCGAAAATCGCCCAAACGGTGACATCCGTTGGTAAGTTGTCCTTGAAAATGGCTAACAGGACAATCACTAGCAGTAGTAGGGTTGGTGCTTCGTTTAAAGCGCGTAACTGTTGACCACCCCAGGTGCATTCATTCGCCGCTAGCTGCTTCATCAGATGACCGCAGTAGAAGTGATACGCCAGTAAAAGCGCTACAAATAGGAGTTTGATATGCAGCCAGCCTTGTTTGAGAACTTCTGGTTCAGTACTCACCAAGCCAATCGCCATTGCTACCGTCACCACCATTCCTGGCATGGTAATAATATGGTACAGGCGTTTTTCCATGATTTGGTACTGATTTTTGAGAATTGTCTGGGCTGGTTCTGGTTCTAGGTTAGCCTCCACATGGTATATGAACAGGCGCACTAGGTAAAATAACCCGGCAAACCAGACGACAAAGCCGATAATGTGAAACGATTTAAACCATTGATATGCCATGATTTTATTTTTATCTCCATCCAGACGATCGCTCATTTCTAAGCTTAGAATATTTAAGCGCCCCCGATATTGATATCCACCTCAGACACAAAATTTAGCATTTCCGTGCATCAGCCCGCAGCAGACTTTATCCAATCTCCATGAGGATTTTGCCAAAGTGACCGAGGAACTCTTCCAAGACTTCACCAGAACTAATACATACTTGCCAAGTATAAGGAAACAGTTTGTCTTCACTGAGTACTAGGTAGCTATCACTATCGCTTAGAGTATATGGGCTAAATTCTTCTACTGGGTTAATGTAAAAGTCTCCGGATATTTGCAGGTGCGGGTAATTAGGTTTAAGTGATTGTATGAACTCTTGTTTTTTACTAGGTAAAACCCAGAATATTCCTACTATACATTCATCCTGGGTGTTGTCTGTAAAAATTAGCTTTAATACTTCGGGTTGAAAAATGTCTTGAGGAATCGAAATACACAACCCTTCTTTGCGTTCTGCTAAAACCAATTGATAGCGTTTAAACCCTGGCTTCGGACTTTTAAGCCGATAACCTCTATATTGTGATGCTCGGTTTACTTTGAATTTTTCGTAAAAGCTAAGTTTAGCAAGAATGCTATTACTTAAAGACACTAAATCTTGACCACCTTCAACAATATGGATGTTTGTGGATATCAAGCAAGGAATACCATTTTCTACTTCAAATCGTTGAATGATGTCGTAGATTAATTTTCCCATCAATTATATTCCAAGAATCTTAAGTAAGGTTTGTGGATATAGTTTAACTTTAATTGCTGAATTATCCAAGAATATTATTGAAGATTGTTAGATATTTAAGTAAACCCAAATATCTTAAGCAAGATTCCTGGATATATCACGTAAAAATATCCAACAATCCTATATAAGGTTATGAGAATTTATAGTAAATCCAAATATCTTAAACAAGATTCCTGGATATATAGCCTATTCCCTACCCGCGTTAAAATTCTCTAAAAGCGACTCGCGTGACCGAAAAATTCGCATTTTTATTGAGCGCAATTGAAAACGCGAATTGCGGATTGTTAATTGACTAAAAGTGGGTACAAGCCCCTGCTACATCGAAGATTTAGTAGTCTTCACTTAGTGGCATTTCCTTGCCCCCACTAATTGTCTTAATTGCGAATTGGAGTTGACTCTTGCGATACCAGCAAAATATATGCCAATTTGGCACCATTACTTGAAACACAGTTAGTAAAGTCAAAAAGTCAACTATTTCATAAGTTGATGCAAGTTACCTTAAATTCTGGAGAAACGCTTCATGATTATCAATGACCTGGATTACTTGGAAAAAAATGAAACCGCAAACGCTGTAGTAGGCGGCACCTACGGTAAAGGCGAAGGCGAAGGCGAAGGCGAAGGTTATGGCAAAGGCTATGGCAAAGGCTATGGCAAAGGCTACTACTGCCCTTAAGTACAACTTCCGTAGGCTCTCAAGACTGACCCTAGTAGATTGATCTCGGAACCACCACGATAAACCTTGCTCTCCACGAAACGAATGGGAGCAGGGTTTATTATAGTTTTTATCCGCTGATATCAAGATCGCACACTCATCAACTTCTATCGCTTCACACAACTGACTTTGATTTTCAAGTTCTCCTGTTCTTCTAATGCTAGTCGCAGATGCTCGCGAGCTGCTGCTAAATCTGGCTGTAAAGTGATAGCTTGTCGATAGTATTTGATCGCCCCCTTTAAATCACCAGAAAGTTGATGGACATTACCCAAATCGTAATTGATTACCGCATAACGATCTTGGTCTTCTGTAGATAACTTATTTTGAGCATGACGTACATTGGCCAAAGCTAACTCGGCTTGAATGTAGTCTTTTTGAAGTTCTTGGGCTTTTTGATAACAGGCGATCGCTTCCTCCCAATTGCCGTATGTTTGCAGTGCAAGTCCCAAATGGTATTGAACTTCTGCTTTGTCGGGATTCATGGCGATCGACTGCCGATAGTATTCAATGGCACCCTTTAAATCACCAAATTCGCACTTGCTGCCCAAATCATAATTGACTGCGGCATAATGCGCTTGCTTTTCTAATGGTAGCTGGAAGCGGGAATAAAGCGCATTCGCCAAACTCACCTCAGCTTGAATGTAGTCTGGTTGTAGTTCTTGCGCTTTTTGATAACAGGCGATCGCTTCCTCCCAGTTACCTTGTTCCTGCAATGCTACTCCCAGATGATAGTGAGGTTCTACTTGAGTTGGATTCATCGCGATCGACTGTTGATAGTATTCAATAGCACCCTTTAAATCACCAGACTGTTTACGCTTGTTACCCAATTCATAATTTAATGCGGCATAATGGGCTTGTTTTTCTGAAGGTAGCTTGAAGCGGGCGTACAGCGCATTAGCTAAAATCACATCTGGTTCAATAGAGTCAGGTTGAAGTTCGCAGGCTTTTTGATAACAGGCAATTGCTTCGTCCCATTTGTCCTGCTGTTGCAAGGCGTAGCCAAGGTTATGATAAATAGCCAGTGTAATAGTTGGTGATTCAGGTTGCAACGTTAAAGACGAACGATATACCTTTTCTGCTTCCGCTAAGTGACCTTGAATTTGATACAAATTACCTAAACTGAACCAAGCTTTTATATCCTTTGGTTGCACCGTTAGCAGGCTTTTGAATAAGTCCTCAGCAGTTAGGTAATCTCCCTTGCGTTGCATCACCACCCCTAAACGGTAAAGTGCTTCCTGTTGTTGAGGCTGTACTTCTAAAATTTGACGATATCCTCGCTCCGCCTCATCCAATCGGTTCGCGCGTTGGTAATATACCGAGATTTGGAGTGCTTCAGGGATAGTCCTGACATTCAGCTTTTGATTTTGGCTCTTACGTTGGATCACAACGATTTTAATCTGACGTTCTTTGGCTCCAAAAGAAAACTTATATGCCTCATTTCCCATCATAAAATCATATACTTTGAATCCATTTTCAAGAGCATATTTAATACCATAGGCATGAAGAACTGTACCGGGAGGAATATCTTTTACAGTATCATCGCGCCCGCCGATAAAAAAGAGGATAGTTTTGCGGTTAAAATCCATCAAGCTAGCGATCGCTCCTAGCGGCTTATCTCCTCGCCATAACACAGGCAAATATAAGCATTGATTTTCAAAGCAATGACGAAAAGTAAAACTGATTTTATCCACAACCTTTTGGCAATATTCTGCTCCTTTTCTACCTTCCCAATTTGATTTCCATAATCCCAGAAGGATATCAAGATGAAGCTCTAAATTGTCAGTATTCACATGAGTTAAGTGGAATTCGTTATCGCCTTCAATTTTTCTAAAAAAACGCCTGATTTTTTGCCGAGTATTTGTACTGACAACATTTTGCAGGTACTCTTCCCAATCGTCTGGCAAAGCAATATACGGAATGATGCTATTATCAATCTGATCTAAATCGCTAATCCGATGAGAGTGGAGTGTCAATTCAAAATCTTCTTTGAGAAACTTACTCAAAAACAGACTCATTCGCCCATGAGTCGTTTGAATATTATCCACTTCAAAGACAGACCATTCTTCTTGTTGTTGAAGGAATATAGCAAAGGCAGAACTTACCGATTCTACGTATTCTGGCAAGCAAATAAATCCCATATGCTCGGAATCAGCCAATCCCGCCATAGAGAGTTTGCTATAAAGCCCCCCTTTTTCATCATCGATTGCAATTGCTAACGGAAAAAACGCCACATAATCTGAATTCTCACTACTTGTGGCGGCTACTATAAACCAAGATTCATGCGATTTTTCGTTATACCATTTAAGTACTCCAGACAACCAAATCCAAGACAAGAAGAATTGAGCTTCAGGATCAGCGGAGTATACTGACTCCCATTTATTTCTGATAGCCTGGAACGTTTCCAAATCATCAATGATGTCAATTTTTATATTTCCCATACTGACTCCTAACCTTATCTAGTAAGGCTATGTAAAATTGCATTCAATAGTATTAGCGGTGAGTATTTTTACCGCCGAACGCAAATTTTAGCAAGTAAAGTATAAGTCAATGTTGCCATTTTGGCAGAGTGGATGAAAAAATTCTGTTAATATTTACCCTAGATACTGCCTTACCCAAGCTCTAAAGTCACGAGTTGCAGTCATCTCTCCAGACGTTTTACTTTCTTGAATAAACCGGGGAATTTCTCTCACTGGTACAGGCTTAAAAGTTGGACTAATTTCTACTTCTATATATCGTCGATTGCGAAGTAATAGTATTTTTAATATACTCCCGTTAAATCGCCAAAATTCAGGTATACCCATCGCCGCGTAAAGTTTTTCCTTATCTATCATAGAGCGCGAATATTCGACTTCTAGTACTAGATCGGGCGGTGGGTCAGTTGCTAAATCAATATTTTCTCTACCTCTAATCAAAGATTCATTCTGAATATAGTAGCTACTATCTGGCTCTCCCCCGTATTCTAAATCGTCCCGTGTTAAGGTAACAGATCCAGTTCGTTTAATTTCCAAAGCAAATTCTTCACACAATACCCCAACAAAAACCTCAATTAAACGGTTTGAGTTTTCATGCGGCATTAGTGGGCACATGATTTCAACCATTCCATTCATATAAGCAAGTCGGGAATTACGCTTACCTCCCATTTCCACCAGCATAGTTTTAAATGTTTGCCAGCTAATGTTCTGAAGAATCGTTCTAATTTCTGAGGGTGCTGTTGTTAAAGCAGTCATCTGAATTCTCCAATACTTTTTTTGCAGTAGCTTTAGGAAATAGAACTGCCAGTGACAACTGCTTAAAGCGTTACTTAACTAGATTATAAGTTAAAAATCATTCACCAATTTATTTTGTCGCGCGACCTAGGCACCAATTTTTACCGATAATCCTGTCCAGCCATTAAGTGGTAAATCTCATAATCTTGTCTAAGATATTTGGATTTATGGATATAGTCTATATATGCCCAATAACCTTGGCTAAGATTATGGGAATTTTTCAATCTTGTTACTTTCAAACACCTTGGTTAAGATTCCTGGATAAGAAGATATACAGACTAAAGGTTTTAGGTGGATATAATATCCTAGGAATCTTGTATAAGATTGTTAGATTACTATCTGAGCGATCAGTTACTTTGCGCCATAATCAGACGGACTGATTAAGCGATCGCAGTGCAAGCGGGTTGCTCCCGCCTGCGGCGATTACCCAGATGATGTCATAATAGAAGAATCCATCACTCACTGTCCAATGAGATATGCAAGTCAAGGATTTAACGGTTGAAGAGTTTAAGCTTTTGATCCAAGAAACTGTTGCGGAAACGCTTCATACTCTGTTAATCGACCCTGACGAGGGAAAGGAACTAAAACCAGAAGTGAAGCAACAACTGCTCGACTCTTTGGAAAGAACTCAGGCTGGAGAAAGGGGAATTTCGGCTGAAGAAGTGGCAATAAAACTTGGGCTACCTTGGTAATGAGCTACAGCGTTGAATTTACTCCGACAGGAACGGGTAGTTTAGAAGAACTTATTTTAAATTGGTATCACTCAGAGATGAGAAAACTGGGTTTAGCCGCCGAAAAAAGACTGTAATTGAATTTCAATCTTGGTCTCTGAACCGGCAACAAAAACTGCCGCATCCTCAAATTTAGGCGCACCTGTGAGAATAGTCGGGTTTTGCGAAAAGCCAAATTCTTGCGTTGGGATACCAAGAAAATTGCGAGTGGGGATACCATTACCACGAGTATCATGAAAGACAGCAACTGCGTAGTTTCCTGACTTTAAGTTCGGAAATTCGACTACTACGGTCGTGGCTGTGGCTTTGACACACTGAGCTTGTACTGCACCTTTACTACCGGGAAATCCTCTGCCATTGGCAAATAGGCTAAGACAAACCTGTCCTCGTTGGTTTTTTAGTCCACTAATTGTCACACTTAGAGTACCATTAGATACTGCTTTTGCACTTGGTGAAACCATTGTATTACCGAAAATAGTTAAAAGTAAAAGGCTTGCTGATAATAGTTTCTTCATGATTTGCCCTAATATTGTGTAAATTGGTGAATTTTTTCAAGTTAAAAGTTATAGGCAACTCCCAACTGCACTCCCACATTGGTTTTCTTAATGAAACCGACATTGACCGCAGTCGTTGCCTTGTTGCTACTCTAGTTGAGAGCACTCTGCCAAACTATTCCCAATAGGCACGAAAAATCATGACTGGAGTCACATTGACAATAAAGACAAGTGCAGTACATTACTGAGAAAACCATTTAATTACAGTGATGACATTTCCTCACCCGCTTCAGCGTACATTTCGATATTTGGAGTTGATTTTCATCACTGCCAATTTTAGTGTGGGGTTCAATAGCCCAGAATATAACTTGCCCGCTGCGCTTAGTTTCTACAGTATTTTTTTCTTGATGAGTTGGTTATACCCTAGCGATCGCTCCTACTGGCAGCGTTGCTGTTACATTTTTGTGGGGATTTCTCTGACGATATTGGCTAGGCGTCTAGGAGTTGATGTAGGGCTATTTCTGTTTTTTTACATCTCAAAAAGCTACTTTTTACTTCATCACAGAGCAACAATTTTTATCACGATTCTCACGGGTGTTCTCTGGACAATTAGTGAATATATAGCAGAAGTCGATCTCTTCAACTCGGCAGATCGACTTCAGAAAATAATGAACCCCATTTATCCGCTAAAACTTATCTTCTTAACGTTAATTATTTATACAGCTGCCAGTGTTTTTGTAATTATGTTTAGCAGCATGGTAGTTGAGGAGCAAAAAAGCCGTCAGCGGGCAGATGAACTAGCAATTCAGGTGGAGTCTCTCGCCGCTACCCTGGAACGCACCCGGATTGCCCGTGAAATTCATGATTCTCTAGGACACACCCTCACCGATCTCAATATGCAACTTGCCGTTGCTCAACAGTTGCGATCGCATAACCTAGATCAGGCATTTCAAGCGATTGATGTTGCAAAGGTGCTTGCTCACCAGTGCATTGAAGATGTCAGCCATGCCCTTGATCGAATGCGTCAGTCCGACTTTGACCTCAATCAAGCCCTGATAGCGCTGATGGAACAAATGCGTCATAACTCGGCTTTGCAAGTAAAATGGGAAATCAATCTTCCTCATCTACCCGTTCATCAGAGCTATCAAATCTATTGCATTGTCAAAGAAGGCATGATTAATGTCCAGAAGCACGCGCAGGCAACTCAAGTAAACTTTTATACAGAATTAACGTCGCAGGGACTTGTCCTGGAACTCAAAGATGATGGGATTGGGTTCGATCCAGAACAACAACAGAGTGGTTTTGGCATCCAGGGCATGATGGAGCGAGTGCAACTATTGGGTGGTAAATTTAAACTCAATACGACATCAGGACAAGGAACCCAAATTCAGGTGATACTGCCTTTATGATTCGCTTATTACTTGTAGATGACCAGGATATTTTTCGGCAGGGATTAGCCGCACTCCTGTCTATAGAACCTGATTTAGAGGTGGTAGGACAAGCCAAAAATGGTAATGAAGCGATTTCACAAAGTAGAATATTACAACCTGATGTTATCCTCATGGATGTGCGAATGCCGATTTGTGACGGTGTCCAAGCCACTGCTGAGATCCATGAGAATTATCCCTGGATTCGGATTTTGGTTTTAACTACGTTTGATGACGATGAATATATTCTGCGATCGCTGCAAGTAGGTGCATTAGGTTACTTACTCAAACGAACTCCAACCAAAGATATTGCCTCTGCTATTCGCTCTGTTGCTCAAGGCTATACTCAGTTAGGACCAACAATTGCGCCCAAAGTCTTTGCCAAACTTAAAGCGTTTGTTCCTTCACCTCATCCTTATCAGGACTCATTGAGTAAACGAGAAATTGATGTGTTGAAACTGATGGGTCAAGGAAAAAACAGTCCGGAAATCGCTCAGGCATTATATCTGAGTGAAGGCACAGTTAAGAATTACGTGACCCAGATTTTGAATAAGCTAGGAATGCGCGATCGCACTCAAGCGGCGCTTTGGGCGCAGAAAAATCTAATTTAACACGCTTTGGTTTTTTCCATTGACAACAACACACTCTTCGCCCATTCCTTCTTCATGCCAAAATTGCCTGAGGGCTATTCACGGATGGCTAGCAATCACTGCAACAGTAGACAATTACTAGCCATCATGATTGTTTCTGCTCTGAACACTGACAGTCCTCACGGCATAACTATTCGTACATTTCTTCAAACATTTGCTCAAGCATCTCTTCCATCATATCTTGACTTATACTCCGTAGAACTTGCGGTCCACGGAGAAAATCTTTGATTGTCATTTTCGCCCAGTGAAAATCTCTCACATAATCACGAATTTCTGCAATCACGGTAATTTGAGTTTCCATCTGTGACGATAACTCAGTCATTGGATCAAAACCATGTTTCTCGACTTTGCGAAATTCGCCAACCATTTCGCCCTCCGGAGTCTTTTTAATACTGCGAAGTTCTCGCTTTAACGTTTCATGCTGAGCTTTGAGAAATTGATTTTGTTGCTCTATACGAGCACATTTTCGACTTAGATCGTCTTCGTTATTGGTATCAATTGTTTCTCCTACCTCATGTTGCTGTTCAATTTCCAAGAGTCGAGCTAAATCTCCATCTTGATAGGCTTTGTTGATTTCTTTCATGATCTCAGTATGGCGCACCTGAGTTTCACTATCAGTGGCTTTATCAGGATGGAAAATTTCGGCTAAACGCAAAAAGTAAGTCCGAATTTTTTTTGATTCATCAGATCTCGCAGCTGAGGGAGATTCTAATTCTGATTCTGATTGATGCTGACGGTATTCGGAAGAATCAAATTTATCACCTTCCTCTTGGGATTCAAATAATTCATCAAGTTCCGCATCGTCATCATCCTCCTTAGGACTGATGATACCTGCAACCTGAAGACTCAGATAAATTTGTTCAATTTTATGCTTAGTTTGTTTACCAAGTTTTTTCCGGCTGAGGATTTCGGCGAAGAATGTGTGAATTTCCTGGTCGAGGGCGATTATTTTTTCTCTGACCGGGACACTGCGATGATATATTTGGGTGGCGATTGAGCGCATTTGCTCGACAAAGTTGTCCAGTTCAGTCCGCTTTTTCTTAATTTGTTTGAGCAGCCGTTGGTGTTCTGCTTCTAATCCTTCAAGGCGGATGTGGAGTGCAGAAGGTGCTAGAGTTGTGGCGGTGGGGCGTTTGGGGGTTGGAGCTTTACGTCGAGGCATACAAGCTGTGAGTTAATTTAAGATGTAAGTTAACTTGCGCCGATAGCTGGCTATCTTACTTTACATGCAAAAAGTCTCTAGAATCCCACCAATTAACTTAAAAAGCGAAAGTACAGAGTCAGACTAGTGAAGGCAATAGCGCTCACTAGTCGTTTGCCTTTACTATAGATAAAGATTTATCTTACACTTCTGACCAAAAAGTCTGGTTGACCGCAACTTTTTTGCGATCGCTTCAAAATTTCCGCGCTACAAGTACCGGCTTGACCATCTTTAGAGTAGCAAAAAAACACTTCTTGGAGAAATCTGCCGGAACCAGAACAGTAGGGTGCGATTCCATCAGGCGTAAAACCACTATTTGCACTCGCAATTGCATTTTTGAGATCTGGAATGGTGGTGCGGAAGGGCTTGCGCGGATGGTCGTATGCTGTAGGAACCGCAACAGAATCTTTTAACTGTTTAGCTAAGCCAAGATATTCCGTAGGGGTTTTACCGGAACAAGTCCCGTGTTTTTCCCATTCATGGTCGTAAAGTTTATCACTAGGGAACAATCCGGAGAATTGCTGCTTCACGGACGCTGGTAATTTTTCCGTCGAACAATCACTTGGATAGCCTTTTTGAAACTGCGGCCAAAGACCGTGTAAAACAAAACCCAATCTCCTACGTGAATTGCATTGTTGCTGATCGTTACCACCCTTTGTCGCGCAATAGTCTGGCGACCATGATAACGCCATCACGTAAAAATCAAATTCGCCAGGAGTACCGCTATTTTGAGCAACGGCGACATAAGGAATTGCCAAACTGGTGATGAACAAGGATGAAGCAACAAGAAATTTCGGATGCATATTCACTTTGGCGTTGATTTGTCATTAAAGTTACGTGATTCAGATTAACCCAGCAAGGATGATAAATCAAAAGGTATAGAACAGCTTGAATTAATTACGCATAATTATTTATACATCTGTAGCGGGATTAATTAAATGTGACTATTTATACATATATATTGGGCTTCGGTATTTGGATAGAGATTTAGTCCGGACTGAAGGTAGAGACAATTGTAAAGAAATATGTGTTAATTTAAAGTAGAGCACAAAAAGGGATTTATAGCGAAAAAGTTTATTATTTTTCATGATTTGGGTGCTGAGTGAGAATATCCCTGCTGATATAGACAGTTAATCGTTATTTAAGTTTCGTCATCCAACGCTGTAAGGCGTATCCGGGGGGTTAACTTTACTCCTCGAATTCATGCACGTAGAAATTTAACCTTGGCTTATTTTTATGAGTAGTAATATTTTGCAAAATGAATCCTTAGAAGCTTCGGCTTTAAGTGCAAAATTCCGGAACTGGATTTGGAGTATTGGGGTTATATCTTGGTTATTTGGAATTACGGATAGAATCTTGTCTGGGTTCGCCAATGGTTCTTTATCCAGCCTAGAGTTAGCCCATTTAGTCACAAGTATTTGCTTATTTGCTAGTTGGGTGTATTTAAAGCCAGAGACAAGCTTAAATAGTGGTGGTGTTGAAAGATTACAAAGCTACTTAGAGACGAAGCCAAAAGCGGTTGATTTAGAAGCATGTCAAGCTTTAGCAAGAATGTCTGAGTTGCAATCGCAACATCTCATTAGTCAAGAGTATATTTTACCTTTTCCTTATCACTGCCAAATTTATCACTTATTGAACTTAAAACATCTGGAATCAGTTCACAGTTTTAGCCTCAACAACTTAAAAATTCTCAAAGTCAGCGAATTTCAAGCAACAGCAATTGGCGCAAGAGTTAAATTTCAAACTATTTTAGATTCGCCAGTCAATGCACTGAGGATTTGGAGACAGCCGATTGTGGAAGTGGAATTAATCTTGCACAATCCTTATACAGTAGAACTCTGCATCCCCGCTTACAACAACAAAACAATCAATGTCATCTTTAACGCTATACCCATTAGTCCCACAGAACATAAGTTCTCTATAGATATTTACAGCGATTTAGATTGGCCAAGACCTATATTGCAATTTGTGTTGCATTTTGCTTCTTGCTTGACACTCTTTGAAGATTTGCCCTATTTAAGTAAACTGTCTGAACACAATATTCAGAAGCTGTTTAACTTAAATAAATCCAATCAAGAAACCATGTGGATGCTGAGAAGATTTGTTGAACTATACGGCTCACAGCTAGAACCCACTCAATCCATGCTTGCTTTTGACGCCGGACAACAGTAGTTACCAGTAATAAGAATAAACCCAACTCAAATGTACGGTTTTACGCCCAACATGTTGATTAGTGATTTGTTACATTTGAAGAGTAAAAGTGATGTTTAAACCGCAAGCGCAAAGAGTGATAAATTCCCTTTTTATCAAGTGTGAGCGTAATCACTTCAGATAAATAAGCCTAAAATAGCTGCTGATTTTAGGAAGAGAATTTTGTGATGAAAAAACAAATTCTTGTAGTCGGGATATCTTTCTTATTTTCTCTTATGGTTGCACTCTTGTCTCCGCTAAATTCGCCGCAAATTAATCAACTTTATGTCTTTGGTGATAGCCTTTCAGATGTCGGAAATGTATTCCGCGCTACAGGCGGCAAATATCCCACTAGTCCACCATACTTTCAAGGACGTTTTGCTAACGGTCCAATTTGGGTAGAATATCTTGCTGATAGGTTGGCGTTAACAGACGAACGCAGCACCAACTATGCCTGTGGTGGTGCAACTACTGGAAGTGGTAGTATTAATGGAATACCCGGTTTGTTAGGGCAAGTTTATAATTTCACTAAAACCCATCAGCGGGCTAATCCTCAGGCGCTTTATGTTATTTGGGCTGGTGCTAATGATTATCTTTATGGTGCGGCTAATACGCCGACGCCAGTCGAAAATTTATCCAAGGCAATTCAGTCTCTGACTCAAGTTGGTGCTAAAAAAATCTTGGTTGCTAACCTACCAGATTTAGGCAAACTTCCAGCGACTCGCAATGCCGGAAATTCTCAGAGGTTGAGTTCAATCACTAGCGCCCACAATCTTGGTTTGGCTGAATCTGTTAATCTTCTTCAGCAGAAATTAGCTCCTGATACTGAGATACATGTATTTGATGTCAATGCTCTATACCGAGAAGCCATCACTAATCCGGGAAAATTTGGTTTCAATAATGTGACTGATCCTTGTTTAAAGAATCTCACTATTTGTGAGCACCCAGATCAGTTTTTGTTTTGGGATGGTATTCATCCAACCAATGCAGGACATCGACTTTTAGCCTTATTTGCGGGAAATATGGTAGTTTCTAAACCTTTGGCGGTTTAAGAAAAGACATTGAAAGCGATCGCTCTTTCTGTGGCGAGAAAAAAAGTTTAACCTCAATCATGCTTTGGCGATCGCTAAAATCTCTCAAATTCCTGGCGGAGAACATCCGTATTCACAATCCGCAACCGCAAAAATACTGTAATTATACGTCAGCAAACTCTGACACTAGAGTAAATTCTCGGTTTTCTTCCGGCATATAAAAAAGCTAAAACAAGTTAGGTATTTAACCCTACCTCGTTTGGCAACATTGTTTTGGTTTACCTGTTTCAGTATCTCTCCGATCATCGGAAATGCATGTATAACTAATTACCTCTCAACACAGGTTATTTGCCTGATTGGGAGGTAATGTGTTAAATAGGCATGATTACTAATTCTCCCTCGGTGGTGTGGCAATCCCGCGCTTGAGCAAAGCCGCCTCAAGATCGTGGATAAATTTCCAGTCTGGCGATAGCGCAAAGCGCTTCATCCCTGCGGGATATCGCACATCCCCACCACCTGTCAAGTCCTGATGCGGCTGCAAAAAAGTAAAACACTGACGAAACTGTTGCGGATCAGCTTTAATTGGAGCATCAAAGTGACAGGGAATAATTTGGTGAAAATCCCAGCTTGCTACTTGATTAACCCAGTCGAGGACTTTTTGTGGTGCTTGAGGTAAGATTAAAGTCTGCAAAATTGGAGCCACAAACATACCCTGGTCTCGCAAAGCATCAAAAGACTGCTGCCAATTTTCTTGCCAACGAAAAGGGAAAAACCCAAAATAAGCTTTTAAAGAGCGATTCGGTGACTTGAGAGCATCGCCCAACGCCGGTACTAATTTGGTGAGGTAGAGCGCACTAGGACGGAAGTAAATGGCAAATAAGGCAATACGATGCCATCCCTTGCGGCGATTGACTAAATTATCCGTAATTGCTTCACTCCCCTGCTCCCGCGCATGAAACAGTAAAGGATAAGGATCTAATTGAACGATCGCTGGTGGGTCGAATGGTACAGATAAAACAGAATCGATTACCAGTAAAGTAGCCGATCGCTTGTGAAAGAAAGCAACTTCGGCGAAAGATCCCCGTCCCAAGTTAATATCAAGCACTGCGTAGTCAAAATCATCAACAAAAGGAGCTTGGCTACTGTCTTCAGGAAGTACCTGAGTGCGTGACCGAGGAAAACCCAGCCAACTGAGGGGGAGATTCAGCGGAAAACTCCATTGGTGCGGCGCAACATATACCTGTGATTGAGGAAAGCATCTGGCGAAGGGACCAACAAAAACCTTGTGCTCTAAACCAGAACTAGTAGGTAAGACAATATACCTTACATCGCCGTGACAAGCCACCAACTCGTTAACTAGGCGGACACACTCAGGCGTCGGGGCTACAGGTGCATAGACAAATAGACCACCTGTAGAGAGTTTGACGACGGTCATGCGAATCGGCACGACAGTATAAAGGATGCCTTGAATTTGGTCGAATGTCCAGATAGTATCTTTAACTATTTCCCGGCGCAGTGTCCGCCGCTGACCATAAGGGTAAAGCGGTACAGCCGGCCAAAACGGCCAAGACCAATCTCGCGGATGCAGCGGTTGTTGCGGTACCATCGACTTACGTTTATCAATAGCGAGCCATTATTTTTATTTTACTACTCCACTAGTAAAAAATCTCTACTAGCGTCAGCACGACACTCATCACCACTTTACCGCGAGGATTAACCACAATTAAATGCTCTCTCGGTTTACCATTTTGCATCCCTAAATACCACAGGTTATATGTATAGCCGTTCTTTTTCCAGGCAGAAAGCTTGGGTGTTTTCTTGCTGATACGGTCAATTTCTACGCATTTCTTCTTGGCGTTGCAGCCTTTGTAAATATCTCCGACGCGAAAAAGCGTGTAGCCACCACCTTGATAGACTTTACCGGGTATATTCGGTTTGGCACGGACAGGTGTAGAAAATAGGGGAATGGTGATTAAGACTCCAAGTAGTAGCGATCGCAGGTTCATCTGATGGTCTCCAGTTAGATTTGTTACCTGGTGTACAGTGTTTTTGGCAACTGAGAAGAATTTTACAAGAAGAAGGCGATTTTTTGTAATTATGCTAGGCTTGTTGATTAGTCAGTTACATTAATCGGAATCATAATTGTAAATTCTGTGCCTTGACCTAATTCCGAGGAAACCTCAAGTTTTCCCTGATGTTTTTCTACAATAATTTGCCGAGAAATTGCTAACCCTAACCCAGTCCCTTTACCCATCAACTTGGTTGTAAACAACTGTTCAAAAATCTTCGATTTTAATTCCTCAGGAATGCCGACGCCACTATCTTGAATCTGAATTTTTACCATATTATTTAAGATAAAAGTCCGAATAATGATTTGATGAGAATTGTGCTTATGTTCGTAAGTTGAATGTTGGCTTGATTCTTCAATTGCATCAATGGCATTCGCCAATAAATTCATAAATACCTGATTAAGCTGTCCAGGAAAACATTTAACTAGTGGTAAATCTCCATATTCTTTAATTACTTGAATTTCTGGCTGATTACCATTAGCTTTCAATCGGTGCTTGAGAATTAGAAGTGTAGTGTCTATTCCTTCATGAATATCAAATCCTGTTTTAGCTGTGCTATCAGCACGAGAGAAATTTCTTAAGGAAACGCTAATATCTTGAATGCGTTGAGTTCCTTTTTTCATGGAATTAGTCACGGAAGGTAAATCTTCTAATAGATACTCCAAATCAATATCTATTGCGTGATTTTTAATTTTATCCTCTGGAGCTTTTTGCTGATACAATTGCAAATGAGCAATCAAGTCTTGCACGTATTTCTCAGCGTGAATCAAATTACCATTAATAAAAGAGACAGGGTTATTAATTTCATGAGCCACACCAGCAACTAATTGTCCTAATGCTGACATTTTTTCACTTTGCAGTAAATGTAGTTGCGACTCATTTAAATCAGAGACTGTTTCAGTTAATTGGCTGGTACGTTCCTCAACTAATTCTTCTAGCTTCTGTGTCAGTTGTCTTAATTTTAAATGTAAATTTACCCTAGCCAAGACCTCTGCTTGTTGAAAAGGTTTGGTAATGTAATCAACAGCACCCAACGCGAAAGCCTTGACTTTTTCGTCAACCTCTGATAATGCCGTCATAAAGATCACAGGGATATCTTGAGTAGCATGATTGGCTTTGAGACGGCGACAAGTTTCAAAACCATCGATTCCCGGCATCATCACATCTAGTAAAATCAAGTCGGGTGTGACAGCTTGGAGTTTAGTAAGAGCGCTTTCGCCATTTTTGGCAATTAAGACGCGAAAGCCGGCTGGCTCTAAAACCTCATACATCACCTTAATATTTGTTGGATTGTCATCCACGATCAAAATTAGTGCTTCCATATTATGAAATCTGCTGTACAAGATTAAAAATAGCTTCCTCATCCATATCTGCTGCTAATTGCAATAGCTTCTCAGTAAATGGTAAATAGCGATCGCTCACTCCTTGCAAACGCAAAGCTTCTTTTTGGACACCTTTCATATCGCCGATTTGAGCAGCATTGTATAAAATCTTCAGTTCCTCAGCAGGGGGAATGCATAATTCTACTTCTGTGTGCGTTTTTGTCTCTTCCGCAGCGTAAATCCAGGAGAGACCTAAATAATGCTGAAGTTGCTGAAACAGTTCTTCTGACTGGATCGGTTTTGGTAGAAAATCATTGCAACCTTTCTCATGGCTTTGTTGACGGTCAAAGCTAAAGACACTCGCCGAGGAAGCAATAATCACAGTGTTTTTAAATTCTGGAGAAGAGCGTAATTTTTGAGTTAATTCTGTGCCACTCATAATTGGCATGACTAAATCGGTGATAATTAGATCTGGTTGACAAGCGATCGCTTGCTCAAAACCTTGTTGACCATCTGCCGCAACTTGAACTTCAAATCCAATCGGTTCTAGGAGATTCACAATCACCGAGCAATTTTCCCAACGGTCATCGACCACCAAGATCTTGCACCGCTCTCCTTCATAGCCGATAATATGTCTAGCAGTAGGTACCTCAACCCATTCCACGGACGGTAACTCTACATCAAACCAGAATTTACTCCCAACTCCCAACTCGCTCTCCACTTGCAGTTGGCTATCCATTTGTTGTACAATTTTTTGACTTATAGTCAGACCCAA
This sequence comes from Cyanophyceae cyanobacterium, assembly GCA_038214545.1. Taxonomy (GTDB): domain Bacteria; phylum Cyanobacteriota; class Cyanobacteriia; order Cyanobacteriales; family Nostocaceae; genus JBBQRU01. The sequence goes on from JBBQRU010000052.1 coordinate 18,601, forward strand.
ACCTGTTCCTTGTGCCATTCGCGAGCGATCGCCTACCTGTTCAAAAGGCAAGAAGATTTTTTCTAACTGCAGCGGTGTCATCCCCACACCAGTATCTTCGATTTGGAAACGAATTTTTGAGCTAGGAAGAATCAGACCGACTTTGAAAGTGACAGTCCCGCGATCGGTAAACTTAATCGCATTTCCCAGCAAATTAATTATTACCTGACGCAGACGTTTTTCATCAGCATAAACCGCAATCGGCAATTTGTTGACTATTGAGAATGAAAAGCTAATTTCCTTCTGTTCGGCGCGAACTCGGCAGATTTCCACAACCCCTTGTAAAAAAGATTCTAAGTTAAAATCATTTTCACTCAATTCGAGTTTCCGCGCTTCAATTTTGGCGAGATCGAGGATATCGTTAATCAGAGTCAGCAGATGCGAACCACACTTATAAATAATCTGAAAGCTATTTTTTTGCTTGGGACTAGCGGTGACATCTCGTTGTAGGATTTGAGCATATCCTAAAATACCATTGAGTGGCGTCCGCAATTCATGGCTCATATTAGAAAGAAACTCGCTTTTAGCCAAGTTAGCAACTTCTGCTTGTGATGCAGCTTCTTTCAACTCAGCAGTACGCTTCTCAACCCGTTCCTCTAAAACTTCAAAAGATTCTCGTAACTGAGTCGCCATTTGATTAAATGATGCGGCGAGACGTCCGAGTTCATTTTGCTTTGATTCATCTACCTTGATAGATAAGGTGCCATTTGCAATCTGGTTAGTAGCAGTAGTAAGTTTGTTTAAAGGTTTAGTCACCTCTTGCCGCAAAATAGTATATACGACAATTAACTCGAACAGCAATGCGGCTAACCCTAAAAGCAGCACAAAACGAGCCGCAGCTATTGCTTGACTTGTCAAAATCGATTTGGGAAACACGGTGACAAAATACCAATCTGGTCCTTTAATTTTGGTGACAGCAAGGTATTCATCATGTTGCAAATTCTCAATAATTGTGGAATTTGCATTTGCTTTCACCATGCTAAAGATTGTTTGCAAATGGCGATCGCCTTGATGCAAGATATTATAGTCACCTTTAGTTGCTTCTAATTGCTTTGTCAACTGCGGATGAGCAATCAGGCGACCATCGGCACGAAATATCAAATTATAGGTGCCTGGAAGTTGGTCATTGACGGTGCGCTTAATTAGTTCGCTAATGAGGACATCATGCCCGATAGTTGTAATTAAGCTATTGTTAATATAAAGCGGCGCAATGCAAGATACCATCCAGCGTTTGACTAGCGGATCGTAGTAATCTCCAGTCCAAACTGTTTTACGTTGCGGATCGTGCTTGGCATCAGCCACTAAGAAATACTCTTCCCCTGGCTCATAAAAATCGGCTGGTTGTTGTTGTGCAATCGGGACAGTTGGCCAAAAAGACACAGAGAAATTTTCGGGTGCGACAAAATAAGTACTGGCAAAGCGGTTTTTCCAGGCAGGACCATAGGCATTTAGTAAGGCGTAAAATGTCACAATGCGGCGACGAATATCTTCCGTCAGCACCAGATGAGGATCGACAAACAAGCCGGCTTGGTGGGTATAGTCAAAAGTTTCTGGACGATTGCGGATAGCACCATCTTTATATCTGACAAATAATTGGCTAAATTCGGCTTGAGGATCTTTTGCCATCTCCTTTAATCGCCGTGGTGTTTCCGCCTGCAACTGCGCCAGATTATCTTCTGCGAGGGTAAATAATTGTGCTTCTCGTTGACCTCGCTCAATTACGTACTTCTCCAACTTTTGGCGGATTTGAATTGCCAACATTGACTGGATATAGTAATAGCTAATTGCCGTAGAAGCAACGATCACCACCGTTACTCCTAAGGAAATTTTCATCAAGGCTTGTAGAGCCAGCGAACTATTAAGGTGTTTACTAAAAAGCATACTTGCTCAGCGATTGGGGAATCAAGATACTTACTGAATTTGCGGCTGAGCCAATAAATTAGTGAGTTTCTTAGCTATATACTTCCCCAAAATCATCGTTGGCTAACTTAGGTTAAAACCGCTGACCAGTGGTAAGTATAAACACAACATCTCCTTGATCGTTAATCCCTAGATCCCCGCGAAGTGAGCCAATGGGTGATTTAGCTCGCAATCCAATACCGTAGCCATACCCACTTCCAGGTTTATTGCGTAACACTCCCGGCTCCCCTAAGACTGTTTTGCCAGAATCAAAATCAGAGGCGAAATCTGCAAATACAACTCCTCCGAGCGATCGCCTGATCGGAAATCGATATTCTACAGAAGCTAAACCGTAACTGCGACCGCTGCCAACTTTACCACCACCATAACCTCGGACAGAATTATTTCCTCCTAAATCAAAAGCCTCCGCTGGAGGAAAATCGCCAAGAATGGTGCCTAATTGTAAATTAAAGGCTACCATTTCCGGAAATTCTGTTTGTTTACCATGACCGACCCAGCTTACTGGTACATATTGGATATAATTTCCTCGCAGTCGGTTGCTGGAAATTTGACCTAGTCCGATTGGTATCGCCTGTTCTGTACTCAAGGTGAGAATTGAGCCGCGTGTCGGATTAGAACGGCGATCGCGAAAATCTTTAGTGATAGCCAAAGATACTGTCACTAAGTCATCAATTCCTGTCCCACTGACAGAAAGCGGACTACCTAAACGATCCGCTCGCGCCACATTAAAATTGCGATCGCGCACGCTAATCCGAGTATAATTAATTCCCACAGCCGTATCCCAGTCATTAACAGACTTTAAAAGGGCAACTGACCCGCCAATTCTGCCTTCTCGGGCTGTACTATTGTTAGCGAGTTTGATATCACTGTTAAAAGTTCGGGATAAATCGCGGTTACGAAAAACTCGCACGCTGTAACCTAAACTATTTGACTCTACTCGACGCGGAGGACTAGCAAATTGAGTATCAAATATAACATCTTTTGTACTAGGTTGCACCATGAGGTTAAAGCGATCGCCATTCCCGTTGATATTGCCATCTTCATAACCGGCTTGCACATACACTCCCACATCTCCGTTACTCCCACCACCAAAGGTCAACTCAGGGAAATGATGTTCTTTGATGTCATAAGTAATAATTGCGCCGTCCGGGTCGGGAATGACAGAAACATTGACTTTGTCGAATGCATCTAATCGCCGCAATCGTTGCAAGTCTTCTTGGAGAGTCTCCTCATTGAATACTGTCCCTGGTTTGAGTTTGAGATTGCCGATGATAAAATCTCTACGAGTACGTCCGACAATCGGCTGACCTTTGTCATCCAATAATTTACCTTTGGGACTTAAAAAACGAATCTGGATATCTTTAACGGTTGGACTAACCAAAAAGTCCTGGATGATAGCTACTTTTGGAGTATGAGGTAAGGCTTGTGCTTTCTGATTCCCACCCACTAACATCGCCACAATCAACATTACAATTTGAACACGCATAGCGAGCTTTGACCTAGACAACTCCTTCTGAGCATAGATCTTAGCCGCTAAATGCTAAAAATGTGGTATAAACATGGATTTATTATTTGCTCTCGCTTTTTCGTTCTTATTATTAATCTTCAGTGTTTTCCGAGGGTATTTTATTGCCTATCCCCTATTTGTGGCGATGGGGATTTTGGTTGCGGTATTAATGCGGCGTGGGTTTGCACTGAAGAGTTTAATGCAAATGGCGTTAGTGGGAAGTCGCGCGGCGATCCCAGTACTGAGTATTTTGCCGTTGATTGGTGCCGTGACTGCAGTGTGGATGGCGGCAGGAACTGTGCCAGCGATCATTTATTATGGCATCAAGTTAATTAACCCTGACTACTTCATTTTTTGGGCGTTTGTGTTGACGAGTTTGGTTTCCTTATTATTGGGGACTTCTTTTGGCACTGTGAGCACGATTGGGATTGCTTTGATGATTGTTGCTAAGGGTAGTCATCTCGATCCTCATCCGATTGCGGGAGCAATTATTGCTGGTGCTTATGTCGGCGATCGCGCTTCGTGGATGTCGTCAAGTGCTAATCTGATTGCGAAGATTACCCAAACTGATTTGTATGCCAACATCAAAAATATGCTGGTGACTGGTTTTATACCTTTGGTAATTTCCAGCCTACTTTATTTGGCACTTTCGCGCCTGTATCCAGTACAAGTTACGGAAACTACGTTTTTAACTCAAATTAGCCAAGTGTTTAACCTGAATTTGATTGTGCTTTTACCCGCATTGACGATTCTGGTTTTAGCGCTGTTGCGAGTTGAGGTCAAAATCTCGATGTTGATTAGTATTGTTGTGGGGATGTTAATTGCTTGTTTTGTCCAACATGATACTTTTCCGCAAATCATCTATTTTACCATTGCTGGATTCAGTTTGAGTGATAATTCTCCTTTGCGGTCGATTCTTGTGGGTGGAGGCATGATTTCCATGTTGAAATTATGTGCGATCGTGATTGTGTCTACAGCGATCGCTGGGATTCTTGCCGGAACCAATGCTTTACAAATCGTAGACAAATACCTGAATCAAATACAACACAGGAGCGATTTATTTTTGGGAACAACAGTCATTGGCATTGCCACAGGTGCCTTTGGCTGTACGCAAACGATCGCTATTGTTTTGACACAGCAATTAGTCAAAAATCAGTATATCCAACGACAGTTGACTAATTCTGAGCTAGCGATCGATTTAGAAAATACGGTTGTTGTGCTTTCGCCACTTATACCCTGGAATATTGCCGGATTAGTCCCAGCGACAATTTTGATGACAGATGCCGGCTTTATTCCTTATGCTTGGTATCTTTATCTCCTTACAGTCTGGAGTTGGCTGCAACTGCGGAGAATACCATCGTAACATTTAGGTTTTGTGACCGAAAGCTAAACCAAGTACTCCAAAAGAAATTAAGGCGATCGAGATAAGTTTTAATTCACTACTTGGCTCTTTAAAGTAGATAATTCCCATAAGAGTGACAAGTGCAATAGCACTTCCAGTCCAGACAGGATAGGCAACACTCACATCCATTTTTTTGGCGGCGAGTGTTAAAGAGCTAAATGACAGACCGTAATACAAAAACATGATCAGCGAGGGAACAATCCTTGTAAATCCCTGGGATTGCTTGATAAAGAAAGTACCCAAAACTTCAAAAACAATGGCTAAAGCTAAAAAGATGTAAGTCATTTCCCAACTGCGGTAAGTGGACAGTTGGTAGAACACCTGAATTGATTTTACTGTATCAAATTTAACTTTTCTATTGGCAAGCGATAATTGGGAAAACACGTAAAAACAGATATTTACTTTGTGAGGGAAAATAGGTGAGCATCTGTAGTTTCATGTAGATGCTGGCATTGCCGAATTGGAATTTGAATACAGAATTCTGCTCCTTGTCCTGGCTGGGAAATACATTTAAGATATCCACGATGCTTATCAGCAACAATTTGGTAACTAATTGACAAACCTAATCCCGTACCTTCACCAACCGGCTTAGTTGTGAAAAATGGGTCAAATAGCCTTTGTTTTGCAGACTCTGGTATTCCTGAACCATTATCTTTGATGGAGATATTGACCCAGTCAGAACCAATTGTTTGGGTAGAGATAATGATTTGACTCGGCTTATCTAATATCGCTTGGATATCGCGGCTAGCATTATACTCATGCAAAGCATCAATAGCATTTTTGATGATGTTCATAAATACTTGGTTTAGCTGACCAGCGTAGCATTCTACTTCTGGTAATTTTCCATAATTTTTAATCACCTCAATTTCCGGTTGCTCGCATTTTAGCTTCAGTTGATTTCTTAAAATCATTAATGTGCTGTCAATACCTTCATGAATATTGACAGGTTTCATTTCCGCTTCATCAAGTCGAGAGAAGTTACGTAAAGTGAGTACAATTTGCCGAATGCGCTCAGTACCTACTTGCATCGAATCAAGTATTTTTGGTAAATCTGTAACCAAAAAATCAAGGTCAATTTCTTTGGTAAGATCTTGAATTTTTAAGTCAGGATTAGTGTCGTACTGCTGATAAAGATTAATTAGCTTGAGAAGATCTTGTGTATACTCGCCAACGTGAGTGAGATTACCGTGAATAAAATTTACAGGATTATTAATTTCATGAGCGACCCCAGCAACTAATTGACCCAAACTAGACATTTTTTCAGTTTGAATTAATTGCGCTTGAGTTTGTTGTAAATTATTGAGTGCCAATTCCAGCTGCTCCGCCTGAGCAGTCGCAGTCGCAGCCAATTTCTCCTTTTGTGCATGAGCTTCGGAAATAGTAGCAACTTGAGGCAATGTTGTCCAGCAAGCGATCGCTACTTCCACAAATGTGATAACCAGCAATAATACTGCGAGAAGATTCGCCTTAACATCCTGATTATTGTTTCCTTCTAATCTCCCCCGAATATCCCAGGTAACTAAAACAGCGCCACAGACGCAAACAATCAAAGTACAGATTTGCAACAGCACAAAATTCTGATTGTGGCTATGGTTTAGTTGTACTCGATGACGCTTAAGCCACCAATTTCCATGAAATGGCGCAAATGGAATGAGAGGCATCACCGCATCAAGACCCAAAATAGCGATGGGAAAAAATAGCCCAATCAACAAGTCTTGCCAACCCCAAGCCAGACCTCCCACCAATAAGATGACAGCTTCTACACAAAAGAAAAAGAGTGATAATTCCGGCCATTTTGCTTCCTTATGACCTCGACGTAGCCATAAGGCTAAGTGAAAAATCATAAAAGACACAAACCAGCTCGTCCCCGTCACCACAGCCACGCGGTTCAAATCTCCCAAACCCAGACATAACAAACTGATAAGAAAAGTCAGCACTACAGCCGGTTCAAGGACGCCGCGACGGGAGACAAAACTAAAAACAGGTGAGAGGTGACCATCTAGAGACAGTTGATATAAAATTCTCGGAATGAGGACGGCGGATGCGGCGGCATTAAGCAGACAACCGGAGGCAATCAATACAGTGACTAAAAATGAAGCTGATGAACCCCAAAAAAAAGAGCCTGCTGTTACCAGATTTAAAAAAGCATTGCCATCATTGTTTGGTATAGTTGCTAACCGCATCAACACCCAAGGTGCGCCAAGAAATAATACAGGAATAATCCAGTTAATTAGAGAAAGACCTCGTAAAGTCCTCGAAGGCTTTTGGCTATCAGCAACAAAAGCTGCAGAGGTTTCACAACCATAAAAGATATAGGCTCCAAAGAAGTACCACTTCGTCCATTCGTTAAAGTGGAAACCAGAAAAACTTTGAGGAAAAAAACCAGGACTAAGAGGAGAGAATGTGAGCCAGCCGATACCTTGCAAACAAAAAGCTAACCCAAGCAACAATGAAGGAATTACCAAAAAGACTTGGAGTATTCCTAATGCTTTAGTCCCACTGAAGGCGACAATAAACGGAAGTATAGTAAAAGTGACTTTCAGCAGCATTTCTGGACAGCCAACGCCTAAGCCGTCAAGGTTAGCTTTAATCAGATCTGTCAGCACAATGGCGTTCACAGCGGGGACAGAAACCCAGCCAATAATGTAACCAATCGCGGCGTATCGTCCTAGTCCTGGATAGCGCTTTAGCAATCTCACCGTGTAATTTGCCGTTCCCCCTGACATCTCCGGCCAAAGCGTCCCTAAATGCTTCACCTGAAGATTTAGCAGCATGGAAATGATTACCCCAGGCAGCCAGACGAACATAGCTTGTGTTCCCAATGCCTCATGCATCGGCACGGCGACATTTAGCCAGCCGATAGGCGTAGTTAAGCCAAAACCCCAAGTTTCAATTACACTCAGGCTTCTGGGTAAGCGCATCATTGAGTGTGAGGTCAAGCTATGATGCTCAGTATCGGTAGATACGAGAGAGTAGTCAGTCGTCATAGATAATCTTTCTTCAAGCTGAGCGGTTGAGCACCAATGTACACGGATATTTCTAAAAGTGGTAGAAAAAATTATCTAACCAAAAAATCATTCAACTAACGCACATGTTTCTAACATGTCGTTTAAAAATAAATCAATTTTGCGCTTATCAATATTTTGCATGACGACGATGTGCGCCCAATCTTTTTCAGTTGCCAATTGCCACTTTTTTACCACTATTTCTGGTGGTTTTTTAAATACCACAGTCGTGGAGAAAGGATTAAGAGTACATGGGTATTCTGCCGAGCGCAGCCTCCCCAAAAGATAGTTGGCATTCATAATGCAAGATTCAGTTTCTTTTGTCAGACCAGCATATCCCTTCATCTTCAAGGCATACCACATTAAAATTGGCGTATGACCATTCCTTGCGCCAAGAATTGTCGTATCTTTTGAACCAATATACTCAATATCAGTCTGAATTTTTTCGACAAATGCTTTTTGAGTTAGCACCACACCACAAGGAATAGGACAGCCTAAGAATTTATAAGCGGAAACAGAGATACTCCCCACCTTTTTAGTAAAGTTAATTTGTGGAGCACCCGAAACAAAAGGTAGCATCATGCCGGATAAAGCTGCATCACAATGAATATAATGCTCTTGAATACCGAGTTTTTCGAGTATTACTAAAACCCGATCTAAATCATCAATCGCACCTCTCATTGTGCTACCAATATTCAAGTTGATAATAGCTGGGTGAGAGCGATTAGCCTGCAGCATCTCTTCTAAATGTCCATAATCCATTTCCCCATTAGGTTGGGAAGGAATTATGACATGCTTAATTTTAAACAGTCTTGCAGCTTTGGTAATAGAGTAATGTGAGTCTTGCGAAAGATATAAAATTCCTTCAGGGTAAACTTCTCTACCTAAGTAAAGTCCGTATAAATTTCCTTCAGTACCCCCGGAGGTGACATATCCCCAAAAATCTTCTGTAGGAATCTTGTAGAGATCAGAGAAGAAAGCTAAAACTTTTTTCTCAAATTCTCGGGAATGACTACCGTAATTCGAGTCAACAAAGGGATCTCCCATGTTAAGTACAGAAAACTTTAGCAGTTTCAGTAAGGGCGTGTAGTCATAAGATAAGTTCAGCGGGTAGCCAGCATGAAAGGCTGTTTTTTGCTCAATCGCTGCTAAAAAATCGGTGATTTCTGGCAATTCTGACAATTCTAGCTGCGCTGAAAGTGTTTCAAGTAATGCAGTAGACATTAGTTAGTGTCCAAAAGTGGTAAGAGACTGTATTAATCATCACTATTTTCAGCAGGAAAAGTAGTCGGGAAACTACGGAAAATCTGATATTGATTGAACAAAGCCACCTCCTGCTTTAACTTGCACCCTACAGAATTTGATAAATTAGCGAAAGTCTATTTACAATGAAGGCTGCTAAAGGGAAATCCGAGTAATACTGAATAACTGTTGAATGCGATAGTGCATCTCTCGTAGTCAAGGAGCGTTAACGCTTCAGAGAGTCGGGCTGGACACACTCATTCCGGTGCTCGATACCTTAAGAAAAATATCATAGAGGCGAAATACTTTACGAAGTTTGACCCAAGCAGTAAGTACTACTACCCTAGGCGTAGTCCAAATTATATACACACTCTTTTTTATTTACAGCTAAACACTAAACTCTTCCTTGAGGTAAAGCAAGACACACCATAAGGATGAAGTAGTTATTCGCTAATTGTTTTTGAATGTTAAGAGACATTAAACGTCAATCACACGTCAGCTACGGCTCAGGATTTAAGGGATTCTGGAACAGTAATGTCTAGAACCCATAATAAAAGAGAAAACAGCAGCTATATGCAATGCCGTAAGCTAAAAGCAATAATTCAAAGGAATGATTAGCATGAGACTTTCTAATTTATCAAAAATTGCTTGGGCTAGTGCCTTTGCACTTAGTATGGCTTCCGTGCCTTTGGTTGTCTCCGCCCAAAGTGGTACTTCTGGTAGCGGCACTTCTGGTAGCGGCACTTCTGGTAGCGGCACTTCATCTGGTGCAGGCAGTAGCGGTACAGGCACAGGCACAGGTACTAGCAGCACGGGTAGTGGATCAACTTACGGCACAGGTACGACCTCCGGTACTAGCAGCGGAATAGGTGGGACAGGCAGCACAACCGGAACAGGTTCAACCTACACTGGTACTGGTACTGGCACAGGAACCGGCACAGGTTTAGGCACTAGCGGTACAGGTACAGGCAGCACAACCGGAACAGGTTCAACCTACACTGGTACTGGCACAGGCACTAGCGGTACAGGTACAGGCAGCACAACCGGAACAGGTTCAACCTACACTGGTACTGGCACAGGTACTAGCGGTACAGGTACAGGCAGCACAACCGGAACAGGTTCAACCTACACTGGTACTGGCACAGGCACTAGCGGTACAGGTATAGGCAGCACAACCGGAACAGGTTCAACCTACACAGGTACAGGGACTACAGGAACCGGGACTACAGGTACAGGGACTACACGTACTGGAACGACAGGAACCGGGACTACAGGAACCGGGACTACAGGTACTGGAACGACAGGAACCGGGACTACAGGTACTGACAGTACATCAACAGGCACTGGAACAACAGGAACATCAACAGGTACAGGCACTACCGGCACTGATACGACAACAGGAACAAGCAGCACTCCTGGCAGTGATACCACAAACAGTGGTACTAGCAATACCGTTACTACTCAAACAACTGATACTGTTACAACCCGCCGTCACAATAATTGGGGTTGGTTGGGATTACTTGGTTTAATCGGTTTAGCCGGTCTCAATCGTCGTGAAGAACCTCAACTCTATCGCGATCCGAATGAAACCCCCCGCACTACTAATAAATATTAATTAAAAGTAGAGACGCGCAGCGTTCATTGCCACATCGCGTCTCTACAGAGCATTGAAAAAAGGTAAGTTAGGCGCTTTACGAAATAACCTCACTTTTTAAGCCACTCTGCACCCGCCAAAGACTGGCATAAATACCCTGTTTTTCCAGCAATTCTTCATGGGTACCTGATTCAACCAATTTTCCATGTTCCATCACATAGATGCAATCGGCATTGCGGACAGTAGAAAGACGATGCGCGATCGCAATGGTTGTCCGATCGCAAGTAATCCGTTCCAAAGATCTTTGAATAGCCGCCTCTGTCTCATTATCCACAGCCGAGGTAGCTTCATCCAAAATTAAAATTGGTGGGTTCTTTAAAACAGCCCGTGCGATCGCAACCCGTTGTCGTTGTCCACCAGATAATTTTTGTCCTCGCTCCCCAACAATCGTCTCATAACCGTCAGGCAGTTGCATAATAAATTCGTGAGCCTCACCCACCTTCGCCGCCCTGACAATATCTTGATGAGTAGCATCGAAACTACCATAAGAGATATTTTCTGCGATCGTCCCATGAAACAAAAACACATCTTGACTGACCAAACCGATGCAACGGCGCAAATCTGGCAACTTCAACTTGTGTAACTCAATCCCATCAAGAGTAATCGTTCCTGATCGCACCTCATAAAATCGCAACAACAATTTAACTAAAGTACTCTTTCCCGAACCAGTAGAACCGACAATAGCAATCGTCTTCCCCGCCGGAATATGCAAAGATAACTTCTGAATAACCGGCTGACGATTTTTATAAGCAAAAGTGATATTCCGAAATTCTAAATCACCCTGCACCACATCCAACGGTAAAGACACAGTACCCGTATTAATCGCCAGCGGCGTATCCAGCAAACCCATCACCCGATTAGTCGAAGCCATCGCCCGTTGATATTGATCAAAAGTCTCGCCTAATCGAGTTAAAGGCCAAAGTAAGCGCTGAATCAGAAAAACCAACACACTGTAAGTACCAACAGACATTTGCCCATTTACCGCCGCCATCCCCCCATACAACAGCAAAGCGGTGAAACCTACTAAAATCAACATCCGAATCAAAGGGATGAAAGCAGCAGACAAAGCGATCGCGTGACGATTACTCTGTCTATAAGCCTCACTATCTACTTCCAACCGCCCCGCCTCATATTCTTCCGCCGTAAAACTTTTAATCGTCGTAATTCCCCCCAAATTATTCGCCAACCGCGAATTCAGGAAACCGACCTTTTCCCGCACCTCAGCATAACGTGGCGCTAACAACCGCTGAAAAGCCACCGAACCCCAAAGAATAAAAGGCATCGGCAACAAAGCCATCCACGCCACACTTGGAGCTAAAATAATTATTGCCCCACCAATAATAACTACAGTGGTCGCCACCTGAATAATATCATTAGCACCACCATCCAAAAACCGCTCCAGTTGGTTGATATCATCACTTAAGATCGACATCAAACCGCCTGTACTTCGCTCCTCAAAATAAGCCAACTCCAACTCTTGCAAATGCTTATAAGCATCCAAACGCAAATCATGCTGAATAGTTTGCGCTAAATTCCGCCATAACCAAGCATAAATATACTCAAAAACCGATTCCAGAATCCAAACAATAACCGTGAGAAAAGAAAGAAGTAAAAACTGTCCAAAAACATCCCGTAACCCAAAACCCGCCAAAATCGAGTCCTGCTTCTTCACCACCACATCCACAGCGATCCCGATTAAAGCCGGTGGTGCCAAATCAAACAACTTATTTAAAATCGAAGCCCCAGTCGCCAGCCAAATTTGCCGACGATACTGATGTCCATATTCCAGCAGACGCTGAAAAGGATGTAGAGAAGACAAACGACGCCTTCTAGACAACCGACGATATCCCATCACCTTAGCCAAAGCCCTTTGCAATTGAACGCCAAACACTTCAAATGCTCCCCCGAAAATACCACTTATCCCAACCTTAGCGTGTGAACGTGTCACTATGTAACAGGAGTGATATTACATAGGAAAAAGACACTTGAAAAACCAACAATTTGGGAATTGGCAAACCACCGCCATCAGTATAGTTTTAGCAGTATTAGCGTTTGTCAGCTTCAACTCCTTCGTAATCATCAACCCCGGAGAAGCCGGAGTCATCAGCATTCTAGGCAAAGCCAGAGACGGAGCCTTACTAGAAGGAATACATTTTAAAGCACCCTTAATCTCAGTAATAGATGTATACGACTTAACAGTTCAAAAATTTGAAGTACCCGCCCAAAGTTCCACCAAAGACCTGCAAGACCTATCAGCCAGATTCGCGATCAACTTTCGCCTAGACCCCACCCAAGTAGTCCAAGTCAGAAGAAAACAAGGTACATTAGCAAATATAGTTTCCAAAATTATCGCGCCTCAGACACAAGAAGCCTTTAAAATAGCAGCAGCCAGAAGAACAG
>JBBQRU010000053.1:0-31597 GCA_038214545.1 Cyanophyceae cyanobacterium
TTGACCTTACAGTTTGGTCAACTCATGTTTTTGGTCAATCGATGCTCTCAAAAAGGAGAATTGTCTTTTCGACCTCAAATAATGGCACGTAAACTGCATGAAGTTTATGGGAGAGAATTTCTTGCAGAGTAAACAGCCTAGCATCTGGCTTTATCAAAGTTGAGGTTACAGGACAAAAAGGAGACGGAGGTATTGATGGAATCGGAGTGCTGCGAATAGCTCTGCTTAGCTTTCAGGTTTTCTTTCAATGCAAGCGTTACAAGGGATCTGTTGGTTCAAGTGATATCCGAGATTTTCGCGGTGCAATGGTGGGAAGAACAGATAAAGGATTGTTTGTAACAACGGCTACTTTTACCAGTGACGCAAAAAAAGAGGCGACTAGAGATGGCGCACCTGCTCTCGATTTAATTGATGGCAGTCAACTCTGCTCTATTCTTAAGGATCTAAGCTTGGGAGTGGAAACTAAAACTATTGAGGTCGTTGAGATTGATGAGTCGTGGTTTAATCATCTTTGAAATGGCATCCTATGAACAAATGGCAGTTACAAGGGAGCGATCGAGATCGCATCTTTCAATGTAGGCGATCGCATCGAAATACCTTACTAACGTTGTACAACCTGCCTAGAAGATACTCGTTTTATCTCACCCCTCATAAATCTTGTTGGGATAAATACTCTCAAAGTACCCAATCGCAGCTTCCCCAAAGGCTTTAACTGCACCAGCCCCGATCGCTGGTTGGACAAGTCCGCCTATACCGGGAATCATCCCTGCAATACCACCGCCAATCCTAAAAAGTAACTGCCCTCCACCCATTGCGATAACTGCTGCGGCGATCGCTCCAGCACCACCTGCCGCAACTATATCGAATTTGTAGACTTGAGCAATACGAGTTACTACAGCTGCTTGTATTACAGTTAGGCTTTCTTGGAAGGCGATTGCGCCAAAAATTGGGACTGCACCAGCGGCTCCTGACGCAACTCCACCTCCCATCATTAGCCAAAGTTCTTCCCGTGCTTGGTCGCGGCAATATTTAGACATAAAATTAGCAATCGGGCTTATATAGTAGTACCCGTAACTCCTATATTTAGGATGCCCAAATATACTCATAACTTAACGAGTCGTTAAATTCTTGCTCTCTGCCAACAAATGGTATTTACGAATAAATTACTGCACCTGGCGGTATCACATCTAGTTCTAAATAATACTTGTAAGCTTTTATTCGCGATTACATCAGTCTTGGCATAATGGCTATATTGCCCAAGCAGCGATCTACCTTTATGCGGCAGCGCTTCGCGATCGCGTTGATTTAATTAAGCAGTACAAGTATCGCACTACGCTGAAGCAAGCAATTACGAAGACGAGGCATTAATAATTCATAGTATCTGCGCGATCGCCTACCATTACTAATTAAATGGCTACCCTAGCTTTCTTAAAAAATCTTCCGTAATTTGCCGGATGGCTATCAGTCTCTACGTAGCTAGGATGTAGCAAATAACATATTACTCGTTACGGCATGTGGTTAGATGACCATCAAAAAAACCTTGGTAATGAACCAGCCGGAGGTTGGCAAGCTTATTTACAAGTGTCGTCTTGCTTTGGGGCTAACGCAAGAGCAGTTAGCAGTAGCTTTAGGCGTTACTTACTCGACGATTAATCGTTGGGAAAATGGGCGATCTAAACCATCGCCTTTGGCAATGGAAAAAATAGACAAAATGCTGGAGGAAATGGGATAACAAGGAATAAATTTAACAGGTATGTACCTTGTTAGAAATTATATTTTTCTTTTGCATAGTAAATAAATTATTAGAGGGTGTTCTATATGCTTAAGCAATGGTTACTATTAGTTACTGTTTCTTTTATTCTTACGTCTTGTAATAGCGCAAAAGTACCTGCTGTTGTTGGTCAAGAAGCTAGTTACGCAAAGGGAATTTTAAAAGGGCAGGGTTTTGATGTAGAAGTAACGGATAAGATAGAAGATGGTGTTAAGCCAGGACAAGTTTTAAGCCAAGATCCATCTGCTCAAGCATCAGTGGATAAAGGAAGTAAAGTCAAATTAGTTATTGCTAAATCCCCTATTTATCAAGTTAAAGGTGCAGTTAAACTAGTTGATTCTGATATTGCAGGGAATGATAGCAACTGTTACGGAACTGGTGGTTACAGGGATATTCGAGAGGCAATGCCAGTTACAATTCGCGATGGTAAAGGCAATATTTTAGCAACTGGAGCTACTAATAGTGGTAAGCGACCACCAGGAGAGTATGCAAACATTCAATGTACTTTTTCCTTTGAAGTTAGCAATGTTCCCAAAGTAGACTTTTACAGTATTGAAGTGGGTCGTCGGGGACAATTAAATTTTTCTTATGAAGAGATGCAGAAGAAGAATTGGGAAGTTATTTTATCTCTTGGATAATCCTGCGTTAAGAAACCTTTATAGTGATTTTCGATCAAATGAAGTACATCCGAAAAGCTAAAAAGCCGAATCTGAAAGGTATTTAATGCACCTCATTGATGTAAGAACTACTATATTCGAGTAAATATTCCCAAACTACGCGATCGCACCCCCTCCAAAATCATCCACCACTTTCCTCACTAACCCCAGGCGTTCACCAAACTCAAGATGCCCAAATATACTGGTAGTCGAACGAAGGGTGGATTTTGGTTGGGTGGAGCGATCGCCTCAAAAATTCGTAAGAGCACCGCATTTACAAAAATGTGAAACTAATGCCACGAGCTTTCATCTTGAGCCAATACTGCTCGGTTAAGGTTTCGCGGGCGAGAGAAACCCGGTTTCTATTTAAATGAACTACCCAGACCTACAACGCAAGAGGTCTGGGTTTCTGCGCCCACACCAGTAGATTTGGATTTCTGACGCTTCATCTCGCCTAGTTGCTTCATGCTTCCCGCTGTTTTGCGAGTGCGTGAAGTAGAGCTAACACGATCTGCGTCTGCGAGGCTGGTTCCCAACCCCGGCAGAGTACCTTTTGCCCAATAAAGCATGACTTCCGCTGCCGCAATATCTCGGTCTTGCACATAACCACATTGACACTCGTGGACTCTAATATCTAAAGTCTTTTTCTCTTGAGTACCACAACGAGGGCATGTTTGAGACGGTTTAACTTGGCGGGTCGGGACTTCTACGAATACACCACCTATTTGCTCAACTTTGTACTTGATGGTAGTGCGTAGCATTCCAAACCCAACATCAAGGATAGACTTATTTAGTCCAGCTTTCTGTTTTTTGCGTTTGCCTTTTTTAGCCGAACTTGTCATCTTCTTGATTTCAAGTTTTTCTGTTGCAACGAAGCTATTACTGCTGATTATTTCTGCTGCAACATGGTGTACCCAGTTTTGACGTTGATTCCCAACAGAGCGCATTAACCTGGATACTTTGGCTTGAGCCTTTTTGTATCGTCTAGAAGCTTTAACTTTCTTATTTCTGTTTGGTGCGCGTTTACGTCTCTTGTCAATGGAAGCGCGTTTTATTGCTTTTTCCGCTTGATGTAAAAACTTTGGTGCATCAATTTGAACGTGATTCGTTCCGTCTGTAATAGATAAAGCTGACTTACAGCCTAAATCAATACCGACTGCACCAGATGGCAGAATTTCGGGTTGTAATACTTGGTCTAAAACGTTGACGGTAATAGATGCATACCATTTCCCGTTACGAAGCAAAATGGTACAAGTAGTTGGTTTACCCCAATACTTAGCTTTACCTCGCATTTGAATCCGTCCAATTTTAGACAGATTTAGGTATCCGTTCTCACCATTAGATTCAACTTTAAAACCGGCATTATCTGGGTAAGTCCAACCTGAATAGTGACGAATAGACTTGAATCTAGGACGTTTGCCTAGACCTTTAAACCATCGTTCAAAGGCATAATCTACTCGTTTTAACGTGGCTTGAAGCCCGTGACTTGGCAACTCCTTGTACTCAATCCATACTTCCTTGAATGCAGGTAAACAATTTTGTTGCTCAAAATAATCAACCTTGTGACCAAACTTTTGATACTGAGTAAATCTGTTTGATACTGCGGCGTTGTACAAGTCTTTGTGCAACTTTCGGTGATACCGCATTGTTGATTCAATTTGTTTAGTTGGGTATAACCGAAAAGTCATCCGTCTTGTCGCCACAGTTAATAACCTCCTTCTTTTCTGATATACATAATATTACAGTAATGACTGAATAAAAACAATAAAATAAATCTTTTAACTTAAGATTATCATCTCGCCGATTAAACAAAATTAAGAGAATATATAATGCAGAAAGGCAAAATAATGACCGCAATTATTGAGAATTATGTAGACTGCTACCTGGTGGTGTGATGGGCAATTCCTCAAACACCCCACTTTCTGTCAATCCTACGGATTAAATTGGTCGGAGGTGTTTTCGTCATTTCCCGCTACCCCTCCCTACGTTGTTGAGGGAGGGGAATGCCGCGACTGGTTCAAAGCCATATCACAAAGGGATTTGCGAGAAACCGGGTTTCTGAATTAATGCTTAACCGAGCAGTATTGAGATCTGTTCGGGATAGCGTGAAAAGACGGTGAATCAAGGTATCGATAATACCCAAAAGCAAGCAATTACAAGTTTCTTGTTTCAAGAGATAGCCTTTAACTCGATCGTAAAATTGGCTTGTGGAGTGAAAATGATTTAGTTTCATGATTATTAACCAAACAAATTATTGTTTCATCGCAATAAATATTTACATCTTTTGCTTTTATAGAAAATTTTTCGCTGATTCATGGTTTACTTTGTATGGGCGCGATCGCCTTCGAGCTATCACTTCACGATTCAAGTTTCAGACAGCATCCTCAAACAAACGATCGCCCCGATGCAGTCTGTAAGCCATTTGATAGGTTTGTCCTTGCGATCGCATTGTGGGTGCATGGGCAGCCAAATATCGTGATGCGGCGACCAAGACATTAATCCCAGCATCCGTGTTGCCCAATAGGGAGTATTGACGAAAAGCAGCTTCAATCTCCTGAATAACATGAAATTGGCGGTTTTCGCGCAACAACAATTTGCCTAACATAGCTAGGAGGAGTTCTGGTTTACCCCCACTGTAGAGATAGCTGCCGACTAATTCCCCAATTCGATTTACTTGCTGTTGCCGATCTAGCAAATCTGGTAGTTCCTGTAGCAATTCTGCTGGATTTTCCACAATTTTATCTGGTTTGGGAAGGCGAGCAGCAGGTACATTGAGAAAGCGATCGAGATATACGCTCATCGCTGCATCAAACACTCCTCGTAATAGTTCCGACGACGTTACCCGCCGCAGTCCTTGATGGACGGCATTAGCAAATGTAAAGGTATGATGGGCGCTATCCCAATCGTTAAAATCATTGTTGGTGCTAAATTGGGCAATCCGCAAGGCGGCTGCATAGGCAACAATTCCAGCTAATTGTTCGGAGGAACATCCTTCACGCAGAGCTGTAAGTAGGGAATCGGCGATCGCCTGGGCATTGTCACCTAACAATACTGGCATGAGTTGCTCCCTATCGACCCAAGTTCCCTGTTGACTTCTGCCTAAAGTCAAAGCATTTGGCAATTCCTCAAAAGCCTGTTGCAAAATTACCACCAAATCGACAGGAGAACGCCAAGACCTGGATTCTTCCATTCTAGAGGCTCTTGTGTAGCCAGAAACTAAACTGGTTAAGACGATATCTGTATTTTGCCAACCTGTGGCATCTAAAGCTTCTAAAGCTTTATTAGTAAAATCCAGAGTATGACCAACATCGATATAGCGGTGGTCGGTAACTACAGTAAATAACATGTGAGCAATTTGCTCTGGGGATGCGCCTGCATGGATTGCTGATGCCAAACAGCGTTCTGCTCCTTCTGCATCTCTCACTTCAACAAACTGGCGAAACCAATTTTGCAGGATGGGGAGCTTTTCTGGGTTATCCGATCCGGGTAGAGGTTGTATGGGAAAACGGGGCGGTTGATTGCTAGAATCTCCAGCTACTGCTGCTAAACCGTGATAGATGGCACGCGGTTTGTCTTCAGCATCGAGATAGGGCAATAGGTTCATCATGCAAGTGTGGATTGTCAAACCCGTGTCCCATCCGCTCTGTCGATAACGCACCCCAAAATCCAACCCGATATGAAACGGTTCGGTAGGGTTAATTTTCTTATCCAGCAATGCAATGACAGATTTGCCAATTATTAAAGAAATTCCTTGTTCTAAGCCATCTTGGAGACGCTGGCGATGATGAGTTAACGGGTCCGCATGAGCGGCTATATCTACCCACACCTCACCATCACGGATTTGCACGGGGAAAGCTGGTAGGTCATCAGCCCAAGGATCGAAGGTTCCACCACTCATCAAATCAAAGCGAGCATAGTGCCAATCGCAGGTGAGAATGCAATCTTTCACAGTTCCCCGATTTAGAGGAAAACCCATGTGGGGGCAGCGGTTATCCACTGCATAAATTTTGTCATCCACATTCACGAGTAATACTGTATGTCCGGCAATAGCAACAACTAATCTGCCAGTATTACGGACATCATCTAACCTGGCAGCGCGGACATAATTTTCCATTCTGGTATTTATTTTCATCAGTTACACCTAAACTAAGTTATCTATTTCCAGTAACCGGAGTAGGATTTGCCAGTAAGAAAGAAAACCCAGAGATTTATACAGAGCGTTCGCCCCAATCTTATCCTCATCTAACCAGTTTACCAGGGTGTGCATGAACTTTCATCTTGAGCGATCACCTTGTAACCGACAAAGCAATAAGCTAATGTAACAGTAGTTTACGCAACAGTTCCAAAAGCTAAGTTTTATGAGGAGCGAGCAGATAGATGCAGATCGAACGTAAAAACTATCCTCACCTTGATGCACCTGTTGGTCCTTACGTTCATGCAGTGAGTTACGACGGTTTACTTTATCTTTCTGGATTAACGGCATTCGGTACACCAGCACAGGGTCACGATCTCCCAACTCAGGCTGAAGCTGTTTTCGAGCAGATGGGGAGTATATTTGCAGCAGAAAGCATTAATTTTAGCAACCTGATTAAAGTAACGATATTTGTAACAGAATTTGAAGAAGTCGATAAACTTAGGAATGTTTTATTTCAGACTTATCAAAACAATCTGCCAGCAAGTTCGCTAATTCAAGTCAAGAGTCTTTTTGCTCCAGATTTGAAAATAGAGGTTGAAGCGATCGCGGCTCTTGCTGATTCATAGTAAAATTGTAAAGTAAAAATAATCCGTACTCAATAAGCGAATTTTTCTGTAGTTGGACAAAATTAATTTCTTTGGTAGAGACTGTTTATAGAAAAACAATTTGTGTAATTAATTATGCCAGAGTACTTAACATATGGCATTGTGCAATTTGCATAGCATTGCCTCGGACGAATCCGCGACGAGATAGTATTCTGAAACTATTAGCAAATTGGAAAGTTAGACTAGACATAGGCGAGATTATTGATTTTACGGGACAGGAGGCACTAATGGCACTTTCGGAAGCCTATTTAGAGTGGGAGCAACGAGTGGAAGCACGCGGCATTGAACAGGGTGAAAGAGCACTCATTTCACGTCAATTGGTTCGCCAAGTGGGAGCGTTACCAGAAGCCGTGCGAGCGCAAATGGAAACTCTCTCGATCAAACAACTGAATGTGCTTGGAGAAGCCCTGCTCAATTTCTTAGGGTTAGCAGATTTAGAAGCGTGGCTCTCGCAGCATCAATAAAACATAAGCAATGGGTCGAAAGCTGCTCACTACCCATAAATAACGGAAGTAGTAGACTATCATCAGATTGAGGGTAAGCTCGCTCTCCTAATAGATAAACACCACAATTACAATCTTTTCTTATGCAACAAATTAATCTTGCTGAAGCGTCGCTACATTTACCAGAGCTAATAGAAGCAGCAATAAATGGTGAAGAAATAATTATTACAAAAGATGATTTGCCTGTAGTGAAGTTAACGTTAGTTTCAAGGGTTGAAAAACGCCCTTCATTATTTGGAAGTGCCAAAGATTTAATTACCATATCAGATGACTTTGATGCATCTATAGAAGACTTCAAGGATTATATGTAATGCGCTTGCTGCTAAATTCCCATACCTTAATTTGGTTTTTTAAAGGAGACGCAAGATTAAGCGACCGAGTGAGAATTTTAATTGAAGATGAAAACAATGAAAAACTAATCAGTATTGCCAGGGTGTGGGAACTCTCTATCAAACAAAGTATTAGTAAGCTCACTTTTACACAGTCAATTAAAACGTTTATAGAGCAGCAGTTAAGGATGAATGATTTTAATTTACTAAATATAACTCTTGAGCATATAGATGGTATAACAACGCTTCCATTACACCATCGTGACCCATTTGATAGACTTTTAATTGTACAAGCAATGATTGAAAATATACCCATCGCCAGTGCTGATTCTGCATTTGATGCTTATTCAATTCAATGTAAAGGCGTGAAAATCACTCTCTCAGCTTACGGGTAGGTTCATTTTCTCAAAATAGGCGATTAGTTCAAATTGGAGTCGTCGGGGCGTGCGGGAAAACTCGATCCGGTCTTGAGAAGCCAGCGGTCGATAATTTGATAGATTTGATCGATCCGAAGCTGAGAATAACCATTTGCCAACATCCAGGTTTCAAAAAGGTTAACGCCTGTTGAAATCTGTTGCCACATTGCATCAAATTCTGATTCGGAAATGCCGCAAGTCACCAGAAAATCAGCTTGGTTCCAGGGAATGATGCCATCAGCCATCAGTTGCATTAAAGGGCTTTGGTTTTCTTGCACTAACTGTCCTAGAAAATCACGAATTTCTCTTTGGCGATCCGAAGCCAAACGGCGTCCTTCCATCTGTCGGTCGAGTTGAAGTTGCACGCGACTGACACCACCATTGGTCAACCAACTTCTGACATCATCGATTGTGCTTGAGGTTAGGCGAAATCGATCTGTTTGCAATAGGGCAATAGCTCCCTCAAAACTCCTACGCAGAACTTCACGCCAATTATTATGTTCTAGATATTCGATCAGTGCCATGTCGAGCGGGTATTCCACAACTGGGGTGTTTTACCTTTTCCCATTATATTGGGGAAGTTTGTAAATGAGTATTAGTTAATAAACGTGATCCCTGAAAGCTGATTGAGTTCGGCTACTTTCTCTACAGCATTTAGCCAATCTTCTTGGACTTGCTTGCGTCTGGCTAAATCTCTAAACTCTGGCCAAACTTTGATGCGGATATCTTCTTCGCTGAGCAAGATTTCCCATTCTGCTTTCATGTCTTTGGCGTAGAGGATGCGATCGATAAATTCTGCTACCATATGATATCGCACGCGACTTGGTGCTTTCAGCCAGTTATCTAAAGTTTGTTGGCAATTCTCGACAGCTTTCTTATGCAGCGCCTCTAAATTAGACCGTACCTCTGTGGCATTAGATGGCTCAACTAAAGGATTCGCCTCAGGTTGAGGATTTTTCGGTACTGTGGTTGGATTGTTGAGATCGGGTTGTAGCAGTCCTTCTAGATGGCGGCGAATTAACGGTAGCAAGGAACCGCCGTAGGAAAACTCAAAATTTGAGAGCGTGCGGAAACCTAATTCTAATTTATTTTGACGCTCAGCGAGTAAGTCTGCCATATATTGCAGAAATTCAGTACCTCTGACTTGTGTTAGTTCTTCTAACCGTCCTTTTGTCACCAGTACATCTGTGACTGAAGACTTCATCTCGTTGATAGATTCTGCTAATCCTTGATCCAAGGAGAGAAATTGCTGTGATAAATGGGTTCGCAATTCGGCAACATATACGCGATAGATGGCTTGGTAAGAACCTTTAAACTCTAAATCGCGGCTGCGGTTTTTGATTTCGTTCTCAGTGGGAATGCCTTTATGATTTTCGCAGTTTTGCAAAGCTGTATTTACTGCTGTTTGAAAGTAAGGATCGATTTCTTCGCGTTGGAAAAACAGTTCGTCTTTTAAATCTACCATTCCATTGATGATATCTTGCAAAAGCTTATTGAACAAGCTTCTAAACTGTCGCGACTCACCAGAATATTGGGCTAATGCTGGACGTGCTTTCACCAGCCAATTATTAATCTCGTGATGCAATGCAATCAGGCGATTTTGGCAAGCTTTCGCATAGCGCTTGTCTAAGTCGTTAATATGAATCGCTAAATGGTCAAGGACAAGATCGAAAACTCGGTTAGCATCTTCAGGATTTGAACAATCAGCTATTTCCGATCGCACCACCTTAATCGTGTCAATACTCGTTTTCAAAGTCTCACAAGCCTGCAAATTATGAGTTCTCAAACTGTGATTGAGAATCATAAAAGAGCGACTAGGTAGATCATTCAAAGCTTTTGCCGCAGTATCGTATAATTGCGTATCTACTGGCTGCCATTGATACCGCAACGGGTCGGGTCGGCGAATAAATAAAACGACATCCACTTCCTCCCCCAAAGTCTTCAGCAACAGCTTCTCATCACCTAAACGAGAATCACCCATTCCAGGCACATCAACCAAAGCAATTTTACCAGCATCAGCATTTTTAAAAGCGCAAAATATCTTCACCGATCGCACCGCCAAATGCTTAAACGTCGTCAACCGATCTTGACCATCACGTTTTTGAATTACATACTCCGGAATTTCCTCTTTCTTAATCGGCTGTTGCTGAGGTATCCCCGGCTTGAGTAAATACCGATACTGTTTAAGATTCGCGTGATAATCATCCCGCAAGTGCATAAACATTTTTTCATCAGTCGCCCCAATGGCTTGATTCGGAGAAAATTGCTGATTAGCAAAAGCGTCCATTGTCAAGGGTCGATCCTTCAAACCTAATTCATCGTAATAAGGAAGAATCACCTCAGTCAGAAATGAATCCTCAGAATGAAAAGTCACTTCCGCCGCCGTATCCCCAAAATTATTCTCAATCGTACTGCGAACAGCCGTACAAGCCCCGCCTTCCAAAGCCGGAATCTCATTATCACTCAGTCCACTCAAGCTTTTGAGCAAAGTACTCTTACCTTGTCCCATCAACCCCACCACACCGATATTTAAAGTGTGACGCGCAAAACGTTCCCGCAAAATCGCCAGGAGTTGTGATTCCTCTTGAATTTTCGCGCCTATTCCGCCCAAATCAATTTCTTGTAAAACACCCACACTCGCATCGTCCACTTGCGTCATCAAGCGATCGCGTTGTTCCTTAAGATCACCAAGAGCCACAGCTAAAGACTTGAGACTCACCTCCACAACCGCAATTTTCTCAGCTAGAGGACGACGTTTTTCAATAATATCCGCAATTCGTTGAGTTCTAGTTGTATTCATGTAAAAGCTTGAACTTGTAGTACATCTATCCGAAGGTTAGGAGAAAATCTGGTAAAAATTAGGTATTGTCAGGCTAGTTGAGCGAAAATGGGGAAATCCAGTGGTTCCAATTAGAGATAATAATCCGACCGTCATCACTCCTTATGTAACTTTTGGATTGGTTGCTGTCAATGTTCTGGCATTTATTTACGAATCTAGTCTACCTTCTCCCCAAGCCCTAAATGGATTTTTCCACGTAGCGGCTTTAATCCCGCGCGAATTAACCGCAAGTTTTGCTGGCGTAGCCACCAATCAGCCAATACCAGAGTGGACTACCCTAATCACCTCCCAGTTCCTCCACGCCGGGATCTTGCACCTTGCAGGTAATATGTTATTCCTGTGGATTTTTGGCAATAACGTCGAAGACAAACTAGGTCATATAAAATTCTTGATATTTTATATATCTTGTGGAGTCTTAGCCGCCCTATCCCAGTGGTACTTTTCCCAAAACTCGGGAATCCCATCCTTAGGAGCAAGTGGCGCGATAGCTGGAGTCATGGGAGCATATGTACTACGCTTTCCCCAAGCCGAAGTCCTCGGAGTCATCCCCCTAGGATTCTTCTTCCCCACCTTCCGTGTCCCCGCCATCTACTTCCTCGGTTTTTGGTTCATCCAACAAGCATTTTACGGAGTAGCCAGCCTCGGCGCACCCACTAATGTTGGGATGGAAAGTGGCGGAATAGCTTACTGGGCACACGCTGGTGGCTTCGTCTTTGGCGCAGTTCTCGGACCATTACTCGGCTTATTTAGCGACAAACAGCAAGAACAATACTTTTAACAAATGTGGAGGCGCAATTCGCGTCTCTACACACACACTAAGAGGAAAAAAAACTGTGTTCCCCCTCCATGACGATAACCCAGTAAGCATCACTCCTTGGATTAACTGGGGATTGATCGGTATGAATATTTTCATTTTCATTTATGAATTTACACAACCAGAACAACAACTAAACCAATTCTTTCACATGTATGCGCTGATCCCGCAAGAATTCAGCGCCAATCCTAGCGGAGAGTGGTTAACATTAATTTCATCGCAATTCCTCCACGGAGGCTTGTTACACGTAGGAGCAAACATGCTCTACCTCTGGATCTTCGGTAACAATATCGAAGATCGGATGGGACACATACCATACTTATTATTTTACCTATCATGCGGTATATTAGCTGCCTTATCCCAGTGGTTCGTCAGCATGGACTCAACGATACCGTCCTTGGGAGCGAGTGGAGCGATCGCCGGAGTTTTAGGAGCATATATACTTCGCTTTCCCCAAGCTAAAGTCCTAACCTTAGTATTTATAGTATTTTTCGCAACCACCTTTCGCATACCCGCCTTGTATGTCATCGGTCTATTCTTCGTCCAAAACTTACTCTCCGGCTTAGCCAGCATCAACGGGCCGAGTATGCTGCAAGGAGGAGTCGCTTACTGGGCGCATATTGGTGGCTTTGTTTTTGGGATAATTCTGGCCCCATTCTTTGGGTTGTACCGGAGGGATTAGGGAAACGCGGAGGGCGCGGAGGTGGCGCGGAGGTTCGCAAAGGAGTTCTCTGCGACCCTTTGCGCTACCTCTGTGTCCTTTGCGTTTCACCTTCTCACCTCTTCCTGCGGAACCTCTATTGGCTCTGGTAGCGCCACGGCGATATCTGCGCCGTTGATAATGCCTCCTAAGAGTGGCAATTCTGATTCGTTGAGTTGGTCGATCGCTTCACCGAGTAGGTTGTCTTCTGTATAGTTGGGTCGGGTGACGAGTAGGATGCCGTCGCTGTATGGTTGAATTAGGAGGGCGTCGTTGGATAGGCTGAGAGGTGATGTGTCCAGGATTACCATGTCGAAGCGTCCGCGCACGTCTTCCATTAGTCGTCGCATTTCGCTGGATTCTAGGATGGCGGCGGCTTGTCGCACTGGGCCAGGGCTGGGTACTATGTATAAGTTTTCAATTTCGGGTACGAGGCGGATACATTCACTGAGGTTGCCGTAATAGTGGAGTGGCTCACTAAATGCTTCGGTGTCAGGTGCGATTTTTAGTGATTTGCAGTGGGAGGGCGATCGCAGGTCTGTTTCCACAATCAAGGTTCTTTTACCGGCTCTGGCTGAGGCGATAGCTAGGTTGTAGGCGCTGACTGTTTTGCCTTCGTTGCTGCTGGTGCTGGTAATTAGGATGACTTTGAGGTTTCTGTCACTGACGCGGCGGAGATTGCTGCGGAAGCGCTCGTAAAATTCTAGGTAGGGAGAATTTGCGGAAAAGAGCACTGGTATTTCATCCCGGTCTAAGTCCCAGACTGGCATTAAGGGTAAAATACCTAGGATTGCGACTTCTCTTTGGCGCAGGCTGTCGCGGATATCCTCCATTGTTTTCAAGACTCCTTCCATTGAGCCTAGTAGGAAGACGACTCCACCACCAATGATCAATCCCATAAATGTACCGATCGCCAGAGTGACTGGTATGCTCTTAGGTGGTTTGAGGTCAGCAATGATAATGGGTGGTTTGGCTACGGCGAGGCTGCTGACGGTTTCGGCTTCGGCGGTTTTCGCATCGACTAGTTTAACTTGAACTTGGTCAAACAAGGATTTTTTGAGGACAACTTGCTGTTCTAAGCGGGTGCGTTCTAGTTGTTTGTTGGGAATGGTTGAGTATTCTTGGCGATATTTTTGCTCGGCTTGGACAAGGTTGATTAGTTGTTGTTGCAAGGTTTCGCGTTGAGTTTGTAAGGCTCCAAGGTTGTTTGCTAGTTGCTGTCTGGTTGGATCTAAGTTGCTTTGAGCGCGGATCGCTTTGACGTTACCATTTGTATTGATGCCTGGTAAAGGCGCTGTTCCACCGCTACCACCGATGACTTCTGCGGCTCGCTGTTGCAATAATTGTTCGGCTGATTCTTTCTGTCGTCGCAATTCGATCATTCTTGGGTGTTCTGATCGCAGGTCTTTCCGCAATAGTTCGTATTGGGAGTCAATTTGATAGAGTTGCGATCGCAGGTTGGCAATGATCGGATCGGCGCTTAAGGCTGAAGATGTATAAGCTTGGTTGACTGTTAATCCTAACTTTGATTGCAAGCTGCGAATTTGCGCGTCGATTCCGGAGAGGGTGAGTTTAATTTGCTGTTGCTGATTTTGGCTTCCGGCTACTGATTGCAGCAAACTGCCATTTTGAGCGGCGATGAGTGCTGGGCCTTGGGTGCGATCGTATAATTCTAATCTTTGTTCGGCTGTTTCCAGATCTTTTTTGGCTGATGGCAGGCGTTCGTTGATTTTTTTGATGATTTCTTTGAGTCGCCCAGTATTAATCATTGAGCTTTGCTCGACCATCGCTTTCATCAATGACTCTACTACTTGAGCGGCTCGTTTAGGATCGGTATCTTTGTATTTAATTTCAATGAGAGAAGATGTTAGTTGTCCGGTCTTACTGTCTTTTCTTGGTACTGTGACTAAGAGATTTTCTATCAGCGCTTTTGACTTGACATTAACCTTTGTGGCTAGAGGTTCGACAATCTGGTCAGAAAGCAAACTATCTTCGTTGAGATCCTGTCCCTGTGTTTGAATCAGTGTTCCGGTCGCTGAAAATGAAACTGGTGGTCGAGTGTAAGTGAGTGCGCCGCTAGCGGTGTAAGTGGGTTTGGGTTCTGGTTGCACTGCTACCACTACTGACCCCGCTACGACTAAAGCAAAACTGGCGAGTCCGATCCATTTGTAGCGATCGAGAGCAATAAGATAGCGTTTAACAATCGGTGCAGTCATGATAGCAGCAGATCCAAACAGGGTGAATGTATATGTTTACAAAGGAAGTAACATTAGTTACCAAAAAAGTCAAAGAAGCGGGTAAAGCTTTGGATATCAAAGAAGGGTCGAGTA
The DNA here is from genome assembly GCA_038214545.1 of Cyanophyceae cyanobacterium. Lineage (GTDB taxonomy): Bacteria > Cyanobacteriota > Cyanobacteriia > Cyanobacteriales > Nostocaceae > JBBQRU01. Next base: position 15,159 of record JBBQRU010000053.1, read on the forward strand.
AACGTGCTAATTGCGTTACTAATTCGCCCAATTAAGTTGCGACCAACGATGATGACATCATTATCTTGCAACGCCACATTCTGAGACGCGTCTCCCATCAGCGCTTTTTTGCCATCAAGTCTGCGGGTGACAGCTTTCCCGCGTTCTGGATCGAAGCGAATCAAGGCAATTTCCCGGAGGTTCGCACTATCAACATTGATCCCTGACAAAGCATCGATAAAAGTACTACCATTTGCTAATGGCACAGTTGCTATACCGCTGACAGAATAGTTTAAAATCCGAATTCTAATCTGTTGTTGCGCTAAAGATGAACGAGCTACCAAGTTTCGGTCATAGCTGGCGTCTGTGGCTACTTCCCGACGCGGAACAATAATCGCATCACCATCTTGCAGCCGCAAATTCGGAAATTGACCACCATTTTGTAAAGGCGTATACAAGTCAATATTTTGCGAGACAATTGAACCATCAACTAGCGTCCGGCGAATTTGCACTTGTCGTAGGTCTGCTAACATTGTCGAGCCACCTGATACTAATAAAGCATCTCCAATGCGTGGTGTTCCCGAACCAATTGGATAAATTCCTGGTCGCACTATTTCTCCGGTAATCGTTACTTGCACTGGACGTTGTGCAGCCAAAGATACGACTACTGACGGTGAAATTACATACTTATCTAGAGCAATTCTGATTTTCTCTTGCGCTTCTTCCAAAGTCAAGCCTTGCACCGAAATTGTTCCAGCTAACGGTACAACAATATTTCCTTCTGGGTTAATTGAGGCTTGAAAGCTCAAATCGGAAAACCGCTGTACAATCACGCTAATTCCATCTCCAGGTCCAAGGCGATACCGGCTTAGCTGCGGTGATTCAATATTGGTTAGCGGTACTGTTTCTGTACCGGCTGGTGGTGATGGCGGTTCCGGTGGTGGTGCTTGGAATTGTAGGGGTGTAGATGGGGATGGAGTTAAAGGTGGTGGTGGAAGTTGTGACGGTGTTGGTAATTTTTTATTCCTACTGATCAGCCAAGCCGGATGAGTATTTAATCTAGATTTTCGGTAAACAGTTTGAATATCTTTGTCTACTAGAGCAAATTCCTGGGCTGCTACAGCTTGAGTTGTTGTGGCAATAAAGACTCCCAAATAAAGGCTAGTAGCACATAGAGCCTTGATATGGTATGGACATATTACCGTATTTTTACGGTGCATATTTTGATATATCTTCGGCATAACCCTACTGGGGATTTTGGTGGAAATAGAATCTAAAAACATCGTTTAAGTTAATGCCGTTATTTAGGTTTGTCTTTATCGATCACTCTTGGCTCAAAAGCGAGCCTGTCATTAATGCCGCCTGCACTGTTTTACCAAGTGATTCGGCTAATTGCCCAGATTTTTCGATGTCTCCCAAAGGCTCAATAGGAATCAGGATGCTGACAGCAACCCAAGGTACACGACTGTGATGCCATTGTGCAAGTTGGTCGGCTAAAAACCAATTGATAGGTGTGCTACTTCCACCATTGAACCAAGCGTACCATTGCAATACTGCGTAAGTTTGCTCTTGGTTCGAGCCGCGAAAAAATCGGGCTTCGACTTTTGCTGTCGGATTGCTTTTTGTCTGTGGCTGTTCCGCTGTGAATTGTAGTGGACGCATTTGGGCTATTCGCCACCTTTGCCAACCTACTATTTCTGTCCATTCCACTTGTGGTTGATCTCTAGGACCGTTTTGAGGTAGCAATAGCAGGAGTGCTTGGGTTTTATCGCCTTGTTTTTGAATTATTTGACGCGACCATTTGTGTCCGCCAATGGGGGCTTCAGCTTGTTCCAGGTTTTGCCAACCTGTTATTTTTAAGCCTGTCTGTCGTAACTGTTTTAGGTTGCCTAGGGTCACAACCCGCGCCGGTTCTTGCCACTGCCAGTGTCCACGAAGGTATCCGGGAATTGCTCCCAATAAAAGCAAGGCTAGTAATAATAAAATTACAACCAATTGCGGTAACGGTATTTGTTTGGGAATTTTAGAAAGGGAAGACATATAAATTTTAGATATTAACTTGGCATATATTATTCAAATTACATGCTTGATGGTTGGTTAGTACATATCAAGTATCTGTTTCTTCTTGATAATTTTTTCGCTCTTCTTGACTATCTTTTTCCTCTTCAGGAAAATAACTATCAATCGCATTCAGGACTGGTACTAAGAGTAACAACATGCTGGCTGAGTAAAGGTCTCCACCCCAGCCTTCATGCAACCAGGCAAAGGCTCCTTCGTTACCTGTACCGTGGAAGTAGGTGAGTAGAGTATTGCGGATAATGTTGGCGCTGATACTGATTAATGTGGCACTTGATAAAAATAAAATGATTTTACGTCGCTGACTGATTGCCCCCGTCCAATAAAGTAACATCAAGCCGACATAGAGTGTTGTAAATAACATCTTTAGCCCTGCACAATAAGGCGCAACTTCGACTATTCTGCCATTTACGTATAAATTGATTTGTTCTACAATCACCGGCATTCCCAATTGGCTCAAGATAAAGGCGGCTGTTCCGGCAATAAAGCTTTGGAGTGGTAAGGTGTAAGGTGCAATCAGGTAAGGGACTGAAGTTGGTGTGGCTAAAAGTACTAGTAATAGGGAGAATCCTTGTAGTTTGAAGCCTGGTATTCCTTTGAGCCACAAGCATACACCGGCGAGGATGATTGGTAAGCTGAGATTCACGGCTTCAGCTACATTACTGAGGTATAATATTCCTCCTATTAGTAGCAATATTGCTCCGATTGGCTGGTTTTTATCTGGTAGTCGTTGCCAGAGTTTGCGGTTTGTCCAGGCTATATAAGCGGCAAATGGCAGACCGATCATCCCGTGGCTGAAATATTCGTGTTCGGTGCTGATATTTTTATGTAGCCATCCGTCTAACCAGTGCAGCAGTACGGGACTGTATAGCAGCGCCAAAATTGCTAATATGGCTCCGCTATATAAGTGTTTTAGTGGACTGTTGATTTGACGCTGCATGTACATAGATTTATGGTGTGAGGATGGCTGGGTTTGGCTTGACACTGACACTTGTGGCGTACCGTAAGGTCAGCGAAGCTATCGCTGCTACTACTTCTTGCACTTGGCTATGAGTTAAACCAGGATACATTGGTAAGGATAAGATTTGCGCCGACAATTTTTCCGAGTGGGGAAAGTCGCCTGCTTGTGCGCCTAAGTTGGTAAATGCTGGTTGCAGATGGCAAGGAATTGGGTAGTGAATCCCAGTTTGAATGCCGACAAAGTTTAGTTTACTTTGCAGGGTGTTGCGATCTATAAGACAAGTGTCGAGAATGCGGATGACGTAAAGGTGATAAACGTGACCTGTGTCAGTTTGTTGGATGGGAATGATCCCAGATGCGGCTAGAGGTGCTAATTCGGTATTGTATTGCTGTGCGGAAGTGGCGCGATCGCGATTCCAAGAGGCAAGATACGGTAATTTCGCGAGTAAAACGGCTGCTTGTAAAGTATCTAAGCGACTATTGGTGCCGGCTTCTGTATGATAATATTTGCTCTGTGCGCCATAATTTCGCAAACGCTTGGTTTTTTCGGCGATTTCCAGATTGCTGGTGACTAACATTCCTCCATCCCCAAACGCCCCAAGATTTTTACTGGGATAAAAACTAAAGGCGGCGGCTATTCCCACACTCCCAGCGCGGTATCCTTCTCGTTCGGCGAGGTGTGCTTGGGCTGCATCTTCAAAAATTAAGACATTATAGGTACTGGCAAAATCGAGTAACTTTTGCGGTGAAACCATCTGACCGTAGAGATGAACGGCAATGATGGCTTTGGTGCGCGGTGTTACGGCATTGGCTGCGGCTTGTAGGTCAATTAAAGCGGTTTCCGGTTCACAATCGACAAAAACTGGCTTGGCTCCAGTTCGCAGCACACCAATTAATGTGGCGACAAAGGTATTTGCCGGTACAATTACTTCGTCCCCAGCACCAATGTTGCACGCTTGTAAGCCTAAGGCGATCGCATCAGTTCCGCAAGCAACGCCAATCCCAAATTTAGTTCCGCAAGCTTCAGCATAAGCGGCTTCAAATTTACTTAAAGCAGTACCTAAGACAAAATCTCCTTTTTGGACGACAGCCTGAATTGCCTGTTGCAGTTGCATTTGAATTGGTTGATGTTGAAATTGAAGGTCTACAAAAGGAATCCTGACGGTCACGTTAGTCATAGAAATGTAACTTTGGGGCTGAGTACGATAAGTGTCTGATTATGGCGCGTACCGAGAGGGTTGCTGTGCGATCGCGACAATTTAACCATCTCAATATTATAAGTATTTTGTAAACTTAAATGCAATTTGACATGCGTATATTCACTACTCATTTTGACAAAATGTTTTTTGGGAGCATATTAATTAAGGCATACCAAGGACTTACCATGTTGGCAAAATAAAATTCTAACTCGCAAGCTAAGACAATATCGGTTTTTACTTGCATTTTATACTTAATTATGTGTCGGATATATCTAAGCAAGTTACTAAGTATAATTCTGACAACAATCAATGGCTTTTGCCAAGCTTTAGCGTTAATTAAACGTAATTGACAAGCAGGCAAACCACAAGAGCGAGAAATGGTTAATAAATAATCTTTTTCCAAGCGCCACTGAGGAATCTGATGATAAATTTGTTGTGCTGGGTTATACCAAATTTCCCAGCCACGACCATGCATGTATAGTAACAGTTCATAATCCTCAGCACCTATGAGTGACTTTCCAACTCTACCTTTGAAAATTGTCTGAGTGGGTACACTCTCTAACCACGCCTGTTTCCGCACCACTAGGGCTGCACCTGGAGGTAATCTTAAATGTTCTGGGTCAAATAAGTGAGCAACCGATCCATGTTCCCGCACCGCCAGAAAGGCTTGAATCCTGTTAAAGTTGGGCGGCGGACTCACAGCATAATCCCCGTGAATCCTACCACTGTAGGCACCAGCTTGGGGATGTGCTTGCCCAAAAGCATAAGCCACTGCTACCCAATCGGCATCCGGTAAATTATCATCGTCTAGAAAGCCGACAAACACGCCTGTCGCTTCCCTCACAGCTCGCTCGCGAGCAAAAGCTGCGCCCTGTTCAGCTTCAAAATAGTACTTTAAGGGATAAGCTTGCTGCCAGTTAGCTTGATAATCTTGGACAACTTTAGCTGTATTATCTGTACTATTATTATCAATGATTATTATTTCCCATTGAATGTCTTCGACTCCGATTTGTGAGCAAAGTTTGGCTAAAACATTAGGGAAACGCTCGCTACCATTATAAGTAGGAATAGCAACAGTGAAATCACAATTCATATTTATGTTTCCTGAGGATTAATCTTATTGTTTTTCGCCTGCAATTTATATTTTTGAATATAAATTGGACTTACTAAACTACTTAACATTAGTTGTAATTCGCAACCAGCCACTAAATCAGTTTTAACTTGCTGACGGTATTTAAGTAGATGGAAAATGATTTTTCGCAAATCGTTAGCTGCGTATAAAATAGTCAGCAATGGCATCAGCCAAGCTTGAACTCCTACAGTCCGAGTCACATGCCGCGAAAGCCCAATCCCGCGAAAAAAGGGAATTAAGTACTCTCTCTGCAAGCGCCAGCGGGGGATTTTGTGATATATCTCCTGTTTAGGGTTATACCAAATCTCCCAACCGGCGCGTTGGATATAAGACAGAACTTCTAAATCCTCGCTGGTTAACATTTGCTGTTTTGTTCTGCCAGTGAGTACACATTCAGCCGGAACAGCCAACCATGCTTGACGGCGCACCACTAGCCCCGCTGACGGCGGTAGTAATTTTTTATGCGCTTCGTAGAGTAACGGTAGTGAGCCGCGTTCTGTAATTGCTAAGAAGGGAGCAATTCGCGGAAAATTAGCTGGTGGGGAAATTTCCCATTCGGGGTGAATTTGGCTAGCCCAAGCCCCAGCTTGAGGATGTTCTTGAGCAAAGGCATAACTAGCCGCAACCCAATCCGGCTGTGGTAAGTTATCGTCATCTAAGAAGCCAATAAGTTCGCTGTTAGCTTCTTGGATAGCGCGGCTGCGGGCAAAGGCGGCACCTTGTTGCTTCTCAAAGTAATAATGTACTTGCGGCCATGTCGCTTGGTATTTTTGCACAACCTGGGCTGTGTTATCGGTGCTATTGTTGTCAACGATAATCACCTCCCATGTTAAAATCTCAGTACGCACTTGATTTTTCAGGCGATCTAGCACATCGGTCAATCGATGTTCGCCGTTATAAGTGCAGATAGCTACTGTAAAATCGACTAAAGTATTCATGTTCCCTCAAATACAGCAATTAACAAGCTAAAAATGATCGCGCCGGTGTCGGTTATATGTCTAAAATTATCTTACCCATGTGGGACGCGTGACTAACATTTGGTATTTAACTTTCGCATCTTTGTCCTCTACTTTATCCTCATTGGTACGAATAAATCAGGAAAACTTTGGCGATCTTGTTTGTCCTAGGTCAAATCAGGGAATCTTAAAAATAGCAAAGAACCCTTTATTAAGTGGTTATCGCTCATATAGTATCCAATAAATCTGAAGGTAGCGGTGGTAATGATAGAGCCGGAAAACAAATTGTCCAATGGACATAACGGTTGGGCAACAAACGCAAATCGGGAGCAAGAACGTCTTCAAGCACTGTCAGACTCAGGTTTGCGACAATCAGAGACGATTCCAGTTTTTGAAGAAGCCACGCAAACTGCTGCCCATTTTTTAGAAGCACCGATTTGCATTTTGGGATTTGTCGAACAAGACCGCCACTGTTTTAAGTCGGCTGTGGGATTATCTCGACTGGGATTGATGAATCAGTTGGCACAGACCCGTCAGCTACCACGCACGGAGTCGTTTTGTACCCAGGTTGTAGAGAGTGGTCAAATTTTCTCGATTGACGATACTCATACCTTGAGCGATCAAGAGCACAGTATCTTAATTCATGATTATGGTATCCGTGCTTACTTAGGTGTACCTTTATTCGATGGGGCAGGATTTTGCCTCGGTACACTATCGGTAATGGATCTGATTCCGCGTCACTTTACCAATCGAGATATTGAGTTTTTACAAATCATTGCTCGTTGGAGTATGAGCGAATTTGAGCGTAACCGATTGCTCAAGGTCTCGTCGGAAATTGCTAGTCCGAGAGTGGCTAAATGGTCACACGACCTGCAACCCATTGAAGCAGTTATCGCCCCAACAGACGTGACTCCGAGCCTTAACAACAATCTCAAACTCCAACTTTTAGAGCAACTGACTCAAGAACTCCGGACTCCTCTGACTTCAGTGCTAGGTATGGCTAGTGTTTTAGGACGGGAGATTTATGGTCCTTTAACGATGAAGCAAAAAGAATACTTGGAGATTATTCAACACAGCGGTCGCTATCTTCTTTCAATGGTGAATGAAATTGCCGAATTAGGAACGCTGGATGAAAGCACGAAGACTTTAAATTTAGCACCTGTGGATATTGAAATGCTGTGCCAACAAGCAATTAATTCCCTAGAAGAAGCCGCTAGCCGCCGCGATCAAGATCTGCGCCTGTCGATTGAACCCGGACGCAGTCGGATTTGGGTGTTAGACAAAGACAAAGTTCGGCAATTGCTGTATCACCTAATTTTCAGCGTGATTCAAGTCGCCGCGACTGGGAGTGTAGTCCGCATTCATGTCTCTTATAAGGAAGAAGGGTTAAACCTGACTATTTGGGTTTCCCATCCTTGGCTAGGAGATGGTTTGGTAGAGGTCGATCCTTATTTCTCCCTCACTGCGAGCAAAGCTATGGTGACAAAAGAGTCATCACATAACGGTCATGAAAATTATGCCGTTGCGCCGACTTTGATTTCTACCTCTGACCATGCGACTTTGAGTCTTTCTAGTGTTGGTCTTTTGGCTAATGGTTCACGCTTAGATTTGCCAAAAGGACAAAATGGCAATCTGAGTCGCGAAAGCTTAGGTTTATTGCTGAGTTGTGAGTTAGCAGAATTGCACGGCGGACAAATTTCGATTCAAGGTTCATCCGAATCTGGCTATCGCTATGTTGTATATATACCGCTACAAGTACCTGTTGAGGTAGATGATTAACAAAAATGACTTACTCCACGGGGAGTGCCAGTTGTGCTGCTGACAGAATTTATTTTATTCACGGTTATCATAACAGCAAGGCGATCGTAAATAACTTATGAATTCAGTCTGGCAACAATTCACCTTATATAATTTGCCGTTGCGCGAATGTCTTAATACCAGCCGTCTGCACCGATTGGTCGGGCTGGTACGCTCTTGGCGGCAAAGTAGTTTATTGATGCAATGGGCAGACCCCATTGCTGCTGGCTTACTCAGTCTTGTGTACATCATTGCACCATTCGTGCCAAATAACACCACACTGCTAGGTGTTCTATTGGTAGCTTGTGCTGCTTTTTGGGTATTGCTGACATTATCGGATGAAACACGAAATTTGAATGGTGTTACTCCAATCCATTTCTTAGTATTTCTTTACTGGGGAATTGCCACTTTAGCCACGGCATTTTCGCCAGTGAAAAAAGCCGCAGTTGGCGACTGGATTAATGTCACCCTCTTACTATTACTTTTTCCTTTATGTGTTCGGGTACTCAAATCGCCACGATTGCGGTCTTGGATGATTGCTGTTTACTTGCACGTATCTTTGATTGTCAGCGTCTATGGTATCCAGCAATGGTTTGCCAAGGTAAAGCCACTGGCAACTTGGGTTGACCCCGAATCATCACTCGCTAATATCACACGAGTTTACAGCTACCTAGGTAATCCTAATTTATTGGCTGGATATTTGTTACCTGCTGTCGCTTTAAGCTTGATGGCGATATTTGTCTGGCAAAGCTGGCCGACTAAAGCCCTAGCCGCCACAATGTTTGTTGTCAACACTACCTGCCTGATTTTAACTTTTAGTCGTGGTGGCTGGATTGCATTAGGTGCTATGTTCGTAGCAGCACTGGTGTTATTACTGTACTGGTGGAGTATCCAAATGACGCCTTTTTGGCGGACTTGGGCACTACCCATAATTTTGGGAGGTACGATTTTACTCTTACTACTAGCAGTATTAGTAATCCCACCAGTCAGGGAACGAATTTTTAGTATTTTTGCCGGTCGCGGTGATAGTAGTAATAACTTCCGGATCAATGTTTGGGCTGCTGTTAAGCAAATGATTCACGATCATCCCGTCTTAGGTATTGGTCCGGGTCATGCGTCTTTTAATAAAATTTATCCCCTCTACCAAAAAGGTCCGCGCTATACAGCACTGAGTGCTTATTCAATCTTGTTAGAGATAGCTGTGGAAACTGGCTTGATTGGCTTAGCCTGTTTTGCTTGGCTACTAATTGTTACATTTAACATCGCCTTCATGCAATTGCAGAAAATGCGAGCTATAGCTAATTTGAATGGATTCTGGTTAATCGGGGCAATTGTCGCTATGTTGGGAATACTAGCTCATGGCATTGCGGAAACCGTCTGGTACCGCCCCTCTGTGAATACTGTTTGGTGGCTGATGGTAGCGTTGGTTGCTAGTTACTGGTCACCACCACCTAGATCTAACCTGGGTTTTGAGGAATGAAAGTGAACTTCATTCGTCTAATCTAAAAAAGAGAGCCTTAGACCATACATCTAAGGCTCATCTAGTTAACGATCGCGGCGATCGCTAACCTAGTGATCGCAATTTTTAATTTCATCTGCTGTTACAAGACAATTTGTTCTGTTTATTCTCTGTACGCAGTAGAGGTGCCAGGTGCATTAGGATCGCGATAGCGAGTATTTTCTTCGCCGCGCTTGCGACCAGCTAATCCAGCTAGACCTAATAAACCGAGTAGTCCTAACCAACCCCAATCAAAACCATCATTGCGTGTGGCGTAGTTGTCGGTACCTTGGCTGGTAGTGGTGGTTGTGGAGCCACTAGTATAAGGAGTTGAACTTGTTTGAGCTGAAGCGCTTAAGGTCATGGGTACAACAGCCATGCTTAAAGTCAACACACCGGCACCAATAGCATTCGTTAAATTACGTTTCATAGTTAAATTTCTGTTCACTTGCTTTGATACTCCCCACTGTATCGAACCATAACCACAACAGAATCAACCCACAGTCATAAACTCAAGAGATCATCAACTCACCCCATAGGTATACTTAACTAATAGTTTTTCATGGCTCGCTGCATATCCCGTTGATCGTCGCGCCGTTTCATATCGTCTCGCTTGTCGTGCAGTTTTTTGCCTTTACCAAGAGCAATACTGACTTTGACCATGCCGCGTTTGAGGTACATTTTTAATGGCACTAAAGTCAAACCCTGTTGTTCCACTTTCCCAATTAGCTTGCGAATTTCCTGACGATGCATCAGTAACTTGCGAGTTCGTCGCGCTTCGTGGTTAAAATATTGACTACTAGAACTGTAAGGAGAGATATGCACGTTGATCAACCAGAGTTCGCCCTGGCGCAGTAAACCATATCCATCCTGCATGTTGACTTTACCCGCTCGGATCGATTTCACCTCGGTTCCCATCAGCTCAATTCCAGCTTCGTAGGTTTCGAGGATTTCATATAAATAACGGGCTTGGCGGTTGTCAGTGATAACTTTAAAACCGTCGCTGTTTTCACTCATTGATTGCTAGGTTAGTTAGGGAAATTTGATAAATTAGTTTCAGGCTATTAGATCTACTATAAGATGCTGCACCAAATGTTCGCACGAATTGACTCTGATTTTCGCTCTTGATGATAAAAGTCTAAATCGGTACTTATAGTTAACTCATCTATCAGTAGCATGTAGCTCTATTTTCGCTCTTAGAAGAGCGCGATACTATTGACCAAGATCAACTTATTGACAAAAATGCTAGGTGTTTTCCGCTTATGCCCTTGACGATCCTAATTGTTGACGATGATTTGGGCACTCGCGTATCTATCAGTGATTATCTTGAACTGTCCGGTTACTCAGTGCTGACCGCTGTTGATGGTCATGAGGCATTGGCAATGGTACAGCAATACCATCCACATTTGATGGTCACTGATATTATCATGCCTAGAATCAACGGTTATGACTTGGTACGTTTGGTGCGCTCTTTACCTGATTTCCGTCTGTTACCTGTGATCTTATTGACCGCGAGAGTGAAAACCCAAGAAAGAATCCTCGGCTATAAGTCAGGTTGCGATTTATACCTACCCAAACCTTTTGAATTAGAAGAATTGGGAGCGGCTATTCACAATTTGCTGGAGCGATCGCAATTCATTCAATCTGAATACCGTATATTGTCAGAAGAAGAGTTGCCAAAACAATCCGTACAAACGTACATGATATCTGATGTCTACCAGCAAATGACTTCTCGAGAGCAAGAAGTCCTAGAACTGCTGACTCACGGTCTTTCTAATGCTGAGATGGGTAGTCAACTCCACCTCAGTCATCGAACAGTAGAAAAGTATGTCAGCAGTCTATTGCGGAAAACTGATACCAGTAATCGTGCCGAGTTAGTCCGCTTTGCCTTGAAGCATGGTTTAGTCGAGTGAAATCAATTTTCTGCCGCCGGTGAGCGGCAGATATTACCAAGACAAACAAAATGACAAACAACTATAAACCCGGAAGTTCCAATCCACTAGTCAAGTCTTCCATCCGTTGCCGCATTGTGGCTGTGGACTTGTTGTAAGCATCTTTCATCGCTGCTGTCAAGAGATCGGCAAGCACGTCAGACCCTTCAGTCATTGCATCATTGGAAATTTCTACCCGTTTGGGTTCTTGGTTTCCGCTGACAACCACCTTGATCAGACCACCGCCAGACTCTCCGGTAATCTCCATTTGCTCCAATTCTTCTTGGAGTCGTTTTGCGCCTTCTTGAACTTGCTGCGCTTTTTTAAAAGCCTCGGCTAGTTCTTTCATTTTGCCTAAGCCGAAGCCCCCGAACCCCTGTCCTTTTCCTGTCATAAGTGATTGTGCGCGTGTGCGTTGGATATTTTAATCAAATTCAATTATAAAGGCTCTCTTGTATTTCACTATTTTTTGTCTTAAAGGTAATGCACCCAATTGAGTTTGTAAAGATTAAGTTGTGGTAAAATCACCCAGCATCTTGACTTCTGGTTTTAAACAAATAGACCAGCGCTGCTCAACTTGCTGCTGGACATGACGAATAATCTGATAAATATCACTAGCTTTCGCCCCACCAAGGTTAAGAATAAAATTGGCATGGCGATGAGCAACTTGTGCGCCACCAATTTGAAATCCTTTTAAACCAGTTTCTTCAATCAACCAACCGGCTGTGTATGGTGTGGGATTGCGGAAGACACTACCGCAACTGGGAAAATCGTAAGGTTGGCTCTTCAAGCGTTGGTGTTTGTGTTGTTCAGTCAAAGCAATCACAACTGCTGGATCTGCACCTGGTTGTAGGGCAAAAGTAGCTTGTGTGACTAAACGCTGACCTCCTTGAAGTATAGAAGTGCGGTAACTATAATTAAAATCTTCTACTTTGAGAGTTTCTGTTGTCCCATCTGGGGAAACTACCTCAGCGCTTACTAAACTATCAGCAATACAACTCTTGTGAGCTCCCGCATTCATCACTACTGCGCCACCAACGGTACCAGGGATACCTACAGCCCACTCGAATCCTTGCCAACCTCGTGTCGCACAAAGTGACGCTAAGCGAGGTAGTGGTTCCCCGGCGGCTACTGTGACATGTCCGGTACTAGGATCAAAGCTGGTATGGCGTAGATGGCGGGTACTGATGACAAGTCCCGGAATACCGCGATCGCTAACTAACAAGTTAGAACCGGCACCTAAGATTGTCATCTTTAAACTGGATCTTATAGCATACTCAAAACTCGCTTGCAATGCTAGCAAGTTGCGCGGAGCTACATACCATTCAGCAGGTCCGCCAACTCGGAAAGAAGTTAGCTTGCATAAGGGAACTTGAGATTCAATTGTACAGTCAGTACCTGATAGGAGCATATACTGACTTTTCTTTAGCTGATGAGAAAAGTTACGAACATGGCTTGGTGTCTGGGAGATAGTCATACTGGTAGTATTTAGTTAAATATTTACAGGTATCCGCGCCCCGAGAATATCTTCAAAGTCCAACCGTCTATACACATAACGTACATGCGGCTTCGACTCTTTTACATATCTTCAAGATGTCGCTTGGGCAACATGTCCGAGTGTCGTGATGATTTCGGGAATCACCTGATTTAAGTTTCCCGCACCTAAAAACAGGGCGATATCTCCCGGACGCAGGTTTTGGCTTAAAAATTGGCTTATATTAGCCAGTGATTGGTAAGTTACATGTGGCTGTTGCTGGGCAATCTCTTTCGCCAACATTGCCCCACTAACTTGCCCTAAATCAGGTTCGCCAGCGCTGTAAATATCAGTGATCACAACCAAATCCGCATGAGTAAAGCACTGAGCAAAATCTGGTAAAAATGTCAATGTCCGACTATAGCGATGGGGTTGGAATATCGCCACTACCCGTTGATGGGGTTTGGCTTGTAAGCGGGCAGCGGCAAGGGTAACGCGGATTTCGCTGGGGTGATGTGCATAGTCATCAATCAACACAACTCCGTTGACTTCACCACGAAACTCAAACCGTCGTCTCGCACCTTCAAAATTGGCAATTCCTTTAGCAATTTCGCCAAACTCTAAGCCTAATTGCCGACCAACAGCAACAGCAGAGAGCGAATTACTCAAATTGTGCCGTCCTAATAACTGTAAATTTAATACTCCTAAGACTTCGCCCCGTTCCCAAACCAAGGCTGTGGTGCCATCAGCGCGATAGTCAACATTGGTGACTGTGTAATCAGCACCTGTACTGGGAGATAAGCTGTAGCTAATTTGTGGCTTTAAGCGATCGCGTACTGTCGCGCAGTCAATACTCCCAATTAAGATTTTGCAACTGTGGGCAAAAGTTTGGAAGGTACTAACTACGGATTCTAAAGAATCATAGTGATCGGGATGATCTAGTTCAATATTGGTAATAATACCTATTTCCGGCATATGTTTAATCAGCGAACCGTCTGATTCATCAGCTTCCGCTACCAGAAATTCACCTTGACCTAATCTGGCGTTACCGCCTTCCCAAGCATTTACTTCTCCGCCAACTAAAATTGTGGGATCGACACCAGCACTCAATAACATGCAGCCAATCATGCTGCTTGTTGTCGTTTTGCCGTGGGTACCAGCAACTGCAATACTACGGTAATCAGCAATTAATGCGGCGAGAACATCAGACCGATGAAAAATCGGACAACCTAATTCCAATGCTGCTTTGTATTCTGGATTACTAGAATTAATCGCGGTGGAGCAAATTACTTGCGGTAACTGCGCGTTGACCACCACGTCATTCGTTGGTATTGCCGCACTAACACATGGATGTTCTAAAAAATACTCGAGATTTGTCGCCTCTTGTTTCGCAAAAATATGCGCTCCCAGCGATTCAAGACGCCGAGTAATATGAGTCGCTTTTATATCCGAACCTGAGACTGGCAATTGCCGCTTGGCTAAAACATAAGCAAGTGCTGACATGCCAATGCCGCCAATCCCGATAAAATGAAATGGTCTACCGTTAAACTCTACACAATCTGGCATTTTTTTTATCCTCTCACACTACACCAAACCATACTGCACAAATGACACGCGTATCATATCAAGAATTGCATTTTTACGGATACTACCGTATTAATGCTTTGCATCTATCTGCAACAGGTTGTCTTTCTATGCTTAATTTCATTGATTAGTTAAGATCCTGTCAAGATTATCTCGTTACTTTCCGATTTTTCTGTTAGCCATGCTTTTTTAGATCTTTATTCTTGAGTTTTTTTCTACATCGGGATATCCTCCGGCTGTATTTTGACGTAAATTTTACTTTTTCCTAGCCATCTTATCCGTAACTTAAGTTGATGTCAGTACTGCACGGAACTGAAAGAACAACATTTTTTGGTTTATTGTGAATCTTCTTCAGTGCTATGTGTTTTCTGAAATACGATAAAACTTATTTTATACTTAAGTACAGGAGCGTTAAAAGACTACCTTATACTGAATCAAACAGCATCTTCCCAAAGTCGTTAGTTGTATTTATTACTCATCTAACAAAAAAATACTAGAAGAGTCACAAGAGAATGGTGTCAGTAAACACGGATGCAATTTTAATTTCATCGTCGCTATGAGTGTCCAAGTTTGGTTATTGTTACTATAAGGCAGCCTTTACACAAAATAAAGGCTCAAAATCACCATCAATCCTCAAATGTGCTCAGTTCACAAGAGCGAAGATGATCGCTACTCGCTTTCGGTTTAATTAACTCTCATAACACGAAGAAACCTATGATTGGATTGCCCCCTGTTCTTTCAACACTTGCCTTCGCCACAAAATTTCTCGCAATTTAGAGGAGTAATGTTGGCGTAACTTAAGTAGATATTACCGTCTGCTAAAAATATATTCTCCTTGCGAAAAATTAATGGTATGGCTAAGCACTCCTACAGTGATTGAAAAGATGAACATTGACTAAAATAATGGTAATAACCTGAAACCCCAGCCTCGCCAACAGTAAATATACTTAAATATTATCTTTCCAGAAAAAATTTTATTTATAAGTTTGGCGATCGCTAAAAATGGGCTAAATCTACAGGCGAAGAGTGAATGCGACACATGGTAATTTTCGGCAGCAATGACCGATAAGAGTGCATTTGGGACACTTGCTAATTGCTGAGACAGTTTTAAGTCAATTTGACCTAGAACAGGTAATTTGAATACCATCTTGGAATCCCAGCCATAAGCAAGCATCACCATTGACTCAACGTGTGCAAATGGTGCGTTTCCGCGATCTCTTCCCATCCAGCAATGACCGTTTTTTCTATTGATGGCGATCGTCAAACCACGTATGCCATTAATACTTTAATTCGCTTATCTACTCTTTACCCATGCACAAAATGGTCTTGGATTTTAGGTCTAGATGCGATCTTTACTTTACCCCGTTGGTATCGAAGTCAAGAATTAGCAATTATGTATAATTGGTTAGTTGTTCCCCGTGCCCAGGTGCTGACAGTCAGCGCTCATGAATTATGCCAACAGATAGAAACAAAAGTTTCTGCTACTAAGGGTATCATCAATTGGGAAATATTGCAAATGCCAAAAGTAGGAATTTCGTCAACAATGATTCGAGAATGTTGTCGCGTACCGTCAGGCGTGCTGTGCTATCGCCGATCAAGATGTGGTCTAGTTCCGGAAGCCGTAAGAATATACATTTCTACACAAAACTTATATTCCAAGTAAATTCTGTAATTTTGTCAAGTCCCTATAATCACCAAGTTATAATTTTGCTCCCTCTTTGCGATATGATGTGGGTCATCGATAGCCATATAGTAAGCATAAATACAGAGGGGCAGGCGCTGTGATTAGAGTCGCAATTAACGGTTTTGGACGCATCGGACGGAATTTTATGCGTTGCTGGGTGGGGAGAGAA
>JBBQRU010000054.1:0-31252 GCA_038214545.1 Cyanophyceae cyanobacterium
CCCCCACTCTCCCCCTCTTTCAAGGGGATAGCATTACTAGCAGCCCTTGCTGACCAATGAGAATCTCTCGGAGGAGACTGAAGATCCCCACCCAGATGATTGGGGTGATGTCTACGCCTCCTATGGGTGGTACAAGCTTTCGCATTAGTACTAGAAATGGTTCAGTTGGCCAAGCCACTAAATTAAAGGGGATGCGGTTGAGATCGACTTGAGGATACCAAGTCAAAACGATGCGGAAAATAAACAAAAATATCATTAAGCCTAGAATCGGCCCCAGAGTCCAAGTAGCTACGTTAACAAAAGTCATTGGTTGAGTCGGAAATATTTAAAGCTTTGTAAAGATATCTCATGATAATTGTAACCTTCATGCTGCTCCCGAAGAGAGGCGATGTAAACTTATATGTATTGGTTCGTAGTAGCGCTAAAGCGCTTAAAATCTAGAACGCTGAAGATCGGTCGCGCTTACTCCCTTCACGCTTAGAGAATACTAAATTTTTTGAAGAACCGAACTCAGTCGCAGAGGACACAGAGGCGAAGTACAGGAGATAGGTAAGCTTGTAGCTTTAAGGGAGTAAGATCTGGAGCGTTTAAGATCTGGAGCGCTGAAGCGCTACTACGAGCCTTTATTTATTTGTAATTACTTACTTAACACAGCAGATCTTCTCTTTCGATGCGCCAGACTATTAGAATTAAGATTGAAGTGTGTAACAATTTTGTGGAAATCTATGACTCCCTCTTTAGCTAATTTCCTTTACAGTCTGCTAGCTGGTGCCCTGATTATCGTTGTTCCGGCAACAGTCTTCTTGATTTTTATTAGCCAAAAAGATAAAATTCAACGTTCTTAAGACTGAGTGGAGTCTCAAGCGCTCCGACTGTCGAGTGTTTTCATTTGATGAGCAATTGCTCCCCTACCGTTCAAAGTGGCTTCAAAGCAGCAAATATTGCTTTGAAGCTTTCGTGCATTATGTCAAGAGCAGAGTAGAGATTTTAATGCCAACTCGCTAACATAGATTTGATATTAGGAAAACAGCAATGGTAAATTTTGGGCTGAACTCAGCCAGTTTTCTGGCTCAGATAAATTTTGGGACAAACTCAGCCAGTATTCTCGGAATTTTCCTGGCTGTGGCTGGGGCTGGATTATATTTTTTGCGAACAGTCCGTCCAGAGTTAGCACGAGATCAGGATATCTTTTTTGCTGCTGTTGGCGTGCTTTGTGGCTTTATTCTCATCTTCCAAGGTTGGCGGCTAGACCCAATTTTGCAATTTAATCAGTTGCTGTTGACGGGAGCAACTGTGTTTTTTGCTTTTGATAGCGTCCGTCTGCGGGGAATCGCAACAGAGCAAGCCAAGCGCAACACTCCGATTGAGGACATAGAGCGTAAGGTAAGTAATCGCTACAAGTATAATGATACGCGGGTGGAAGCTGAGTTAGAAGAACTACCTTATGATGACGATGAGGAAGCCCCTGTGCGTCCTCGGATTCGCAGTAGTCGGGATACGCGTTCCAGTCGAGACGAGTATTACGAGGATGAAACTCCTCGGCGCAGTAGCCGTCCCAGCAGTAGTGATAGACCTGTTAGCAGTAGTGATAAACCTGTTCGCGGAGATAAAACACGCCGCCCTGGTGGAGCTGCTTCCCGTCCGGTAAATCGCACTAATGAGCGGTATTCTGATGATGAGTGGGGTGGTGCATCCTCATCGGATTCGGAGTGGAATGATGCAAACGATGAAGGTCGCAAACCGCGTCGTCCCAGTGGTGGTGGTTCTCCGCGTTCCGAACGTCCAACGGAAGAACCTCAAGATACATCCACCAGACCTAGAAGGCGTCGTCCTGGGACGGAGTCGAATCCGCGCCAAAGACCTCAGGATGATGAAGCAATACCTGTAGATTACAAACCGATTAAGCAGCGAGATGACGAGGCAGATAATTCCCCTGATTTTGAGGAAACTTAAACCACTTAGTTATTTATCACTGGTCAAAAGTCAATTACTAATGACCAATGATTAACAAATTTTGGCTCCAGCGAACAATTCATTGGAGCCTATATTTATGTTTGGCTTTGCTTGTCGCTTGTAGTCCTGGCGATCCTCAGATGTCATCCTCACGACTTAGTCTTTACAGTGAAGAACAGCCGGCTTTAAGTGGTAATGGGCAGGCTCTTGCTTTTGTCTCTAATCGCAACGGCAATCAGCAACTACTATTGTACGATTTTCCCCAGGCTAAGTTTATTCCTTTACCTGGCTTGAATAGACCACATAATATTGCTGAAAATCCTAGTCTTAGTTACACGGCGCGTTACATAGCTTATATTACAAGCGACTACGGTAGACCAGTGGTCGCTATGTACGATCGCGCCACCCAACAGGCACAAATTTTGACACCAATCTATACAAGTTGGCTCAGAAATCCCCGGATTAGCCCTGATGGTCGTTATGTTGTCTTTGAAACTGCCAAGTCTGGTCAGTGGGATATTGAGTTGTTAGATCGAGGACCGGATATTGAATTAGATCTGACAAATGGTGCTGCAGTGGGTTTATCTGCACCATAGGAGCGGGATCAGGGGAGAAAATTATGAAATGCTTTATTTATCTCATTATCTTTATCTTGGCTAGCTTGTTGGGTAGTTGTGCTAGTTATCCTCGCTTGATTAACTTGCCCTTTGATCCTGCAGGTCAAAGCCTCAATAGTCCGGCGGCGGAATTAACCCCGCAAATTTCTGGTAAATATATTGTTTTTAGTTCGCCTCGGCGTGGTACGCAAGATATTTATCTGTTTGATCGCGAAATTAAGAAATTAATTGATTTACCGGGACTGAATTCTTTAGATGCGATCGCGACTCATCCATCTGTAGATGAGGATGGTCATCATATTGTGTTTGCGGCTAATCGGCAAGGTCGGACATCTATATATATATATGATCGAGAAACACGCCAATCGCGAAATTTAACAGCTACACTACTTGCTGAAGTCCGTAATCCGACAATTAGTGCTGATGGGAGTCGGATTGCTTTTGAGTCAAATGCTGGCGGACATTGGGATATTTTAGTTTATAACCAAAATGGCGAACTTATAAATAGATAGCGGATATCATGGATTCGGAGTACGAACCCATGATTTTTAGTTATTCGCTTTCAGCTTGTTGAATCGCTTCGATGAGCGATCGCACTTGCTCAACTCCCAGAGATGGTTCAAAGGAAAGAGGAAATTTACCTCGAACCAACATTCGCAATCCTAGAGGTGCAATACTTAGCAATCCTCTAAGATCCTGAAAATAATTGCCGATAACTTGTATGCCAAACTGCCGTTCATCAATCCAGCCGCCTTGTTTAACTAAGTCCACTAATACTCGGCGATGACGAGTAGACCGAGTGTCGGCGACTTCTTTTTGTGCTAGTATTTCTTGTTTGATTTTGGTGATTTGGTCGAGGGGGGCGACACCCATCGGACAAACAGAATTACAGTAAAAACAACGGGTACAACCCCAAACTCCTTGAGTATCTTGGCTATATTCGTCTAAGCGAGTCTTGGTTTCATTGTCGCGATTGTCGGCGAGCATACGATAAGCTTTGGCTAAAGCATGAGGCCCAACAAATTCGCTGTTTACTTCTCTGGCGTTGCATTCTGAGTAACAAGCTCCACACATAATACAATTGCCAGTTTGATCGAGACGCGATCGCTCTTCCGGGGTTTGTAAAAACTCACGTTCGCTCACTTGTCGCGAAGCTGTGCTGATATAAGGCGCAACTGCCTCTAAGTTGTTCCAGAAACCACTCATATCCACTACTAAATCCTTCAGCACTGGCATATTACCAAGTGGTGCTATGGTAATTTCTGGTATGTCCGTAGTTCCACTATTTTGTGAAGTATGAGGTTGTGTGCGGGCAATTTCGCTGCCGACATTTTCTTTGCAAGCTAGGGCAGAGCGCCCATTGATGCGGACGGCGCAGCTACCACAAATGGTATTGCGACAATTTTTGCGAAATGCCAAACTTCCATCTTGCTCCCATTTGATCTGATTCAAACAATCCAGGATGGTATTGCCTGCTTCGACCTCTAAACGGTAGGTTTGAATGTGACTTGTGTCACCTTGGGTTTGCCGAATGACCTTAAAAAGTATTTCCATTGCCACTCAAGTGTTGATTTTCCTACATTTGCCAAAAAAGAAATGATCGCCTTCCTCTCGGAGCGCTCATATTCTTGGTAAAATTCTTTCTCTGTTTCTTTCGCTCTTAGCATTCTGAGCAAGAGCGGAAATATGACACTCTGAGAATTCTCACTCGTTTAAACAGCCGCTGCTTCTAGTTTAAAGCCAACTTTCATTTATTATAAGTTTACAATCCGCTCTTGTTGCTTGCATGGGTTGAGTGAGAGTTTTGTCAACCTAGATACTCATTATCTTCAGGAAGCTAATGTATAAGCTAATGTCAATAAAAGGAGAGGAGGATTACACTCCCTCGTCCGCTATTGTCGGCAGGAGTGCAAATGGGAGTGATGATATAGATGTGTGAAAGAGTCGAGACGATTGTCGGGGCACCGGAACTCAATAAACATTCTTGTGTGTGGAACTTTAAGCTGCGGCAGAGAGCGATGTCATTGATTAGATGAATTTTTATCAAAGCTGTGGAACAATACTCAGTCTAACGGACGAGATTTAGATAAAATTATGCCGGCGAGTTTAATTAAAAATTTAAGACCATATTTGCTATTATTAGTCCATGCTAGTATTTGAGAAAAAAATGGATCTAACTCATCCCACTATCGATTACTATATAAATGCGGTATCAACTGCTTTGTTTCTTCGTAATAGAGCGACTGCGTCTTGGTTAGGATAACAAAACGAAAATTAGTGACCTTCCAAACAAGACCTCTCATCGGTTGTGGTCAATACAACAGATCCATTACGGCTAAGAAAATTAGGTATCATACCCCTCACCTTATGGGATTGTAGGGCTACCCCAGATGTCCAAAAATCAAATACTGGCATCTCAAACATTGCGGATCACTTGGAGAATATAAGGATATTTTGAGCATAATGACTGAAACTGCAACGGCACCATTAACTGGAAAAGCACTCCTAGCAAAGGTTAAGGAACTCTCTACTTTACCGCGTCGAGAAAGAGCTAAGCAATGCGGCTATTTCACTGTTACCAAGAACCACCAGGTGCGAGTGAATCTCACCGATTTTTATGATGCGTTGTTGTCGGCGCGAGGAATTCCTCTAAGTCCGGAAGCACCAAAAGATGGACGCGGGCGCGAACCGACATATCGGGTTAGCGTTCATCAAAACGGTCAGATTGTCATTGGTGCTACCTACACCAAAGCAATGGGCTTAGAGCCTGGTGATGAGTTTGAAATTAAGCTGGGATATAAGCACATTCACTTAATTCAGCTAGATACTGATAAAAAAAGTGGTCTAGTAGAAGATGTTGAAGTTGATGACGAGGATGATGAAGAGGAAGATTAATTCCGGTAGTTTAGAGGTCTATTGAGGCACTCGCTTTCATGCTAAGGCTTTAAAAAATACCTCTAGAGATAGAAGATCGAGGCTGCTGTAGTTTAACTGTGATGCTTAATGAGAACAAGATTGTGGTAATTTTGTGAATTTTTTGATAGTGCAATTTAACTCAGCAGCCAATAGTTTACTGTCCTGGTTGGCAGGTACACCCCAATTGATACAGGTAATGATATTTTTCATTATCTGGATACTATGCTGGTTGCCAGTGGCAGTAGTATGTGCGCTCGCTGTTTCATGGCGACCGACAAAATCTTTACCACCGGAACAAAAACTACCTTTGGTAGTATCACTTTACCTACTTGCTCCACTTGTGATTTGGGGAGCAGGTAGGTTTACTAACAGGTCTTTCTCCGATTACGGATTAGTAATTAATTTTTCAACGTTCACTTCGATTGCTCTGGGTTTAGGGTTAGGAGTTGTCAGTTTAGCTTTGATCTTCACCTGGCAACTGAGTTGCGGTTGGTGTATTTGGTGTGCCGACAATGCCAAAACTCGATTACCCGGAGTCATACTGCCAATTTTATTAGTTGCGCTTTTTATTGCCGGGATTGAAGAACTAGTATTTCGGGGATTGGTAGTGACGCAATTGGCGACCAATTACTCTTCAATGACTGCGGCGGTGATTTCTAGTTTAATTTTTGCGCTACTACATTTGGTTTGGGAGCAACTAGATACCATACCTCAACTGCCAGGATTGTGGCTGATGGGAATGGTATTGGTATTAGCGAGGTTTGCTGATGGTGGTAGTTTAGGTTTAGCTTGGGGATTGCACGCCGGTTGGGTATGGGCGATCGCGATGATAGATACAGCCCAATTAATTACTTACCCAGGTAAAGTTTCCGATTTAGTCACAGGTAGAAATCAGAAACCCTTGGCTGGGGCTGCGGGAATTATTTGTATGGCAGGAACTGCTGGTATTTTGTGGCTATTTTCTGATTATATTTAATTAGCGCCAGATATATGACTATTACTTACTTACCAAAGAGTATCCAAAATATCTTGGATACCCAAAGCGAGCCAGAGTTATTTTTTCCCGCAATGCTAGCGGCGATTGGAGAGGTATTAGAGTGCGATCGCTGTTTTCTCTATGTGAGAGATCCCCAGACCCAAAAAGGTAAAGTTGCTTTTTGCTGGCGGAGAAACTCAGAAATTCCGGAAATACTTAACTCTGACTGGGAAACGCAACCCGAATGGCTACCTCAAAAAGACCCGCTATATGCTGCTGCACTGCGGATGGAAGCGTCAGTTTATGTTGAGGATGTAGAAACGGCAAGTAGTGAAATTCTCAACCGAGAGTTTGAGCGCTCTTCATTCGGTCATCGGGCGCTAATTCATGCTCACTTGTGTTTGGATGGGCAACTTTGGGGGATTTTGCAACCGTGCGTATTTGGTGAGAAGCGAGTCTGGTCAGAATTTGATCGCGCTGTCATAACTCAACTCGAAGCTCAATTGACACCATTAGTCATTGCTTATGTTCGCTCAAAGTGCTCATAATTGTGTTCGCCGAGATCGATTGCGAAATCGGCGAAACTTTTTAAAAGTTGAAAATAGGCCAATCGTCGTCGCGATCGTAGCGGGTCATGTCATCAAACTTGCGTAATTCAGCGCGTTGAACCAAAAATTCTGGGGAGTCTAAGAGCCATTGCTGATTTAACTGCCAGAAAGTTTGGCTGAGGCGATCGCGGTCTATATCGGTGACATCACCAAAATAGCCTAGTGTAATGTGAGCAGTCAAATTGTACTGTTGTTCAATTCCCAAAGCCATTAAATCAGGATTTTGATAAATTGCTCGCCGAAATTGCAATAGGTTCTCGTAAGACTCTTGATCTTTGGGTAGCAAACAAATAGCCACCGCCCTAGGCATCACTGTCAGTCCCAGCATCTGCCAGCGGATAGTCTGAGGCGAGAGTGATTGTTGGTATTGCTGAAATATTTGCTTAATGCAAGCACGCAATTGCTCGCCAAACTGGGGATTTTTTTCATTAGCGTAGCGATAAGCACTGTCCCAAATTAAATCTGCCAGGGTCAGATGAAAGCTAGAGTTAGGGATAGGAACAATCAAACCCGATGCCGTCTCTAGTTGCAACTGGGCAGCACAATCGTTCAAACGACCATAAAAAGCCGAATTTTCTGTATCTTCAGCAGCAGGCGGGGTGATGACTGTATAGCCAGGAAAGGATACGGCTTTTCTGTCACCTGACGGCTGTGGCTGGAATTTAGAAGATGTATGAATATGCTGGACTTGGGATTTATAGGTGTCTGGTAACATCATTCGTGCTACCCGATTTAAGTAAGTTTGATAGTTGTCGTCCAACTTTAATCGCCTCGCGCTGTAAATTTATAGATTTCCGCACCACAATTTGTGTGTAACTAATATTGTCGTTTACAAAGAGCGACAAGTTAAGCTGGAAATTGCTGATTTATGATTACCTGACATTTTATTATGCCGATCTATGTGTATTGGGGGGAGGATGATTTTGCAATGGGGAGAGCGATCGCTTTGTTACGCGATCGCGTAGTTGATCCGACATGGGAAAGTTTTAACTATTCTTCATTTTCTCCGGAGCTAGCCGACGTAGTTATCCAAGGATTAAACAGCGCTATGACACCGCCCTTTGGCGCTGGTGGACGTTTGGTGTGGTTAGTTGATACTACTATCTGCCAACATTGTTCACCAGAAAACTTAGCCGAATTACAACGCACTCTACCAGTAATTCCGCCTGAGACCACACTATTACTTACCAGCCGACAAAAACCGGATGAAAGGCTAAAATCTAGTCAATTATTCAAAAAATTCGCTCAGTTTCAGGAGTTTGCTTTAATCTCACCCTGGAAAACAGAGCAATTAGAGCAGTCTGTGCGGGAAGCGGCGGCGGCGGTCAAAGTAAATCTGGCTTCAGGCTGTGTTGCCCTATTAGCACTCGCAGTCGGCAATGATACTAGACAGCTATATAATGAGCTAGAAAAATTAAAGCTGTATGCCGCAGGCACGAATAAACCTCTAGATGAGAAAGCTATAAATCAATTAGTCCGGTTCAATACACAAAATAGCCTCCAACTAGCAGTAGCAATTCGCACTGGAGACACAGCAAAAGCACTCACACTTGTCGCCGATTTACTAGGTGCTTGTGAACCGGGATTACGAATTGTGGCGACATTAATCGGACAATTTCGCAGTTGGTTATGGATTAAACTGATGATCGACTCCGGCGAAAAAGATCCCAAAGCGATCGCCCAAGCTGCGGAAGTCAGTAATTATAAGCGGATATATTTTTTACAGCAAGAGGTCAGATCCCTTTCTGTACAACAGCTCACTTCTGTCCTACCCTTACTACTAGAGTTGGAAGTCAGCCTAAAACAAGGGCAGCCAGAAATGTCTACACTGCAAATTAAAGTCATGGAACTATGTCAAATATGCCGCACTTCGTGACGTTTACATGTTAAAAGTATATTTCTTGGCTATTTACAGGAACTTCCCCTGCCGGGAATACTTCAAAGTGACTAATATCTCTGGTGTTGTAGTTGATTTTAATACGCAATATGATGTCATTTTGTCACAAATATTTCCGACCTAGACTCATACAAGTGCTAGGTCAATCAATAGTTATCGGTAGTTTGACAACCGTTGGTTTGGTTTCGGGCTTAATACCTAATCTCACAGCCAGTTCGGGTCGGGAAGTCTTTAATTCTACAGCTTACGCAGAACAAGTTAATAATGCAGAAATTAGAGACTACGCTAAAGCAGTGTTAGGAATGGAACCAGCCCGCCAAGAAGCTTACAATGAAATTAAAAAAATTATCGGTCAGGAACCACCAGCGATCGCTTGTTACAAAACCGAAAGCTTGAGTCAGCTTCCCAGAAGTGCTCGCCGGATCGCCGTCAATTACTGCAACCGTTCCAAGCAGATTGTTGAAAGTAATAATTTGACGAGCGAACGCTTTAATGCCATCACTCAAGAGTTGCAAGGTGATGACAATTTAAAAAATCGAATTTCTAATGAATTGATCCAGATTCAAAATGCTTCTGGTCGTTAGACAGTAAGCGATTCAGTATAGGAAGCAAACATACTCGGGTGCATTGAATAAAAATTCACTCCATCAGAATTCAACGGAATATTCACCGCTAGTAATTGAAGGGGTGAATTATCTTCAAATTTGCGGAATTTTTACTGTGAAGATACTCCCCACTCCAACTTGGCTTGTCAAAGTGATGCTACCGCCGTGTAAGTCCACGCATTTTTGGACAACAGCTAAACCTAATCCTGTCCCAGGAATATCACTGACTTTTGGGCTGCGGGAAAATGGCTCATAAATATATTTTTCTTCTTCTAAATCAATGCCGATGCCTTGATCTTGGATTTGTAAGATCACTTGTCCTGGTTTGGAGGAGAGGTTGAAATAGATATCACTCTCATCTGGAGAATATTTAATCGCATTATAAAGTAAGTTATTAATAATTGAACGCAGCATTTTTTCGTCAACAGTAGCAAACTTAGTTTGACATTCACTTATAAAAATAAGATTTTGTTTCGCACCTGAACTAAATTCAATATCTTCGACTAAAGAATCACACAGTTTTTCTAAATCTATTGATTTTGGCTGGAAGTCTAATCCGGCTTCGGCGCGGGTTAAAGCGAGCATGTCTGTAATTAACTGCGTCATATTTTTCGCCGCAGATTGAATCCGTTGGAGGTTTTTTAGTTTTTTTGCTTCGGAACATTCATGACAGTTTTCTAAAACTTGGGCAGAAATTAAAATAGTACTTATGGGAGTACGTAACTCATGAGATATCATGGAAAAAAACTGAGTTTTGCGTTCGCTCTCACGCAGAATCGTTTCAGAATGCCGGCGTTTGGCTATTTGGTAGTGTAGTAGCAGATAGATAGCAAACAGGACTAAAAATATACAGCCAGAATCAATAATCGCCATCAAAATTTTTGCTTTATAATTAGCTGCAGATTCCGCCGATGTTTTTTGGATTAATAATTGTTCTTCCGTTTCGATTTCAGTAATTATGTGCCAAATATCATCATGGAGATCAATACCGCGATCCGTGAGATATATTTGTTCGGCTGTACTTGATTTGTCTTTTTTGTATAATTCAACAGATTTCTTAATTAAAGCTATTCTTTCTGTAATTAATGGGGCAAGTGTGGTGAGCGTTTTTTGCTGTCGCTCATTGTCGGCGGTAGTGTTTAATGCGTGAATAAATTTGCTATTAATCGTAAGTAGCGCATGATTATAAGTTCCTAAATATGACTCTTTGTTAGTAAGAATATAACCGCGTCTAGCTCTCTCTGCATCTCGTAATGTCTGAAGAATAGCTTCAAAAGCTTGGATAACTTGATAAGAATGTTCTATTTGTTTTTGTCCTTGAAATAACTGGGTCGTGTATTGTAAAGAGATAGTACTGACAATACAGATGATGAGTATTGCCATACTGAACCAAAGAGTAATATTTTTTCTTTCCCACGACATTTTGAGCGGCAGTATCTTTTTCACGGTAATAATAAAATTTATGATCATAAAAAACAATGCCTCTATTGATTACCGACCTCTGTTAATTTATGCGAATTTTGCTTGTTGAAGATAATCTCCGCCTAGCAGAAGCACTCTGCGAAGCGCTGACTGACCAGCTTTATGTTGTTGACTTGGTGAAGGATGGAGAATTAGCATGGCAGCAGGTGCGAGCGATCGCTTACGATCTGATTCTGCTTGATGTCATGCTACCTAATTTAGATGGGATCAGCCTTTGTCACCAGTTACGTAACCACGGCTACCAGCAACCTATTTTACTCCTCACCGCTTGTGACACCAGTACAGATAAAGTGAACGGCTTGGATGCTGGCGCTGACGACTATGTAGTTAAACCGTTTGATTTGCAAGAATTATTAGCCCGGATTCGCGCTTTATTGCGGCGCGGGAATTCTACAACACCGATTCTGGTATGGGAGAAATTGCAACTCAATCCCAGTACTTATGAAGTTAGCTATAATGAACAGCCTTTGCAATTAACTCCTAAAGAGTTTAGCTTGTTAGAAATGCTACTGCGTAATGGGCGGAGGGTATTGAGTAAATCGGTAATTATTGAACACCTATGGAAAAGTGATAATCCTCCCGAAGAAGATACGGTAAAGGCGCATATCAAAAGTTTGCGTCACAAACTGAGAGGAGTCGCCGCACCAGAAAACCTGGTGGAAACAGTACATAGCTTGGGTTATAGGTTAAAACATATACCGTAAATTATCCTTATTCCCTGACTTGATGAGGTACCTTTGTGGCGCGGGAAACTAAGATCTGTAATCAAATGTTGATTTTCTTCTCGATTTATTCCCGTTTTCCTCTCGATTTCTTCTTGATTTCTTCCCCAGCTTCTATACCTTTGGGGTGTAATGTCAAAGTGTAAACTATAAAAAAATGGCATAAAGGATTTCTAGTTACCAGATATTGAGGTAAATAATATGCGTAAAGTTCAATTTATCGACCGAGATTTTGCAAAAACATCAAAATTTACATTTAATAGAATTACAGAACACTTCTTTCAAGGCAGTGATTTGAGCGGATATGATTTTCAAGATATCGATCTGCGATCGGTTGATTTAAGTGGTGTTAACTTAATTGGTGCTAACCTGGCGCGGGCAAATTTGAGCGGGACTAACTTAATTGGCGTAAACTTCAGTAATGCCAATTTAAATTGTGCCAATTTAGCGGGTGCAAATTTAAGCGACGCTTCTTTATGCGAAGCGGATTTGACCGGCGCTGATTTAAGACAAGCAAATTTGTGTGGTGCTTTTTTGTGGCGTGTCAAATTGTCGGGTGCGAACTTGCGCTCAACTTCTTTGTGTGAAGTAGATTTGAGCGAAGCCGATTTGAGTTATGCTCAATTAATGGAAGCATCGTTAGTAGGCGCTAATTTAACCCGTGCAAATCTGACAGAAGCTGACTTATCGGGAGCAAACTTGCTAGAAGCTAATTTGCCAGAAGCTAACTTAACTCGGGCTAACCTTTCCTGGGCAAACTTGATTGATGCTAATTTACGCTCTGCTAATCTTTGGCAAGCAAAGCTCATGAATACAAAGTTGCAAGGTACGATTATGCCTGATGGCAGTATTCACTATTATCAAATCCTTTAAAACTGGCGGCGCGAGAAAATCAAGATTGCGATCGCTAGTATTAGTCCAGTGTAAAGTAATCCATAGCCAGCATTAGCAAAAAGGGTGTTAGGGCTAGGTAGCAATTGCAACCCGTAAACAGCCTGATTTTTTAAATCCAACCGCGAGAGATCTGGTAACACCAGATACAGACCTTGCGTGAAGCTGGCGATACTGGAATTATGGGTTAAACGACCGAATTGTAGTAAATCGGGTGTAATATTCCCGATTAAATAAACTGCAAAGCTGAGAATTGTCGCTAAAACAGAACTAGTAAATACACTTAAGCTAATTGCCACGGCTGCCATTAAAGCCAACTGCAAAAATAGAAAGATTGTCGCCAGGAGTATACTTTCTCCTGGGTAAGGAATGTGCCAAAACTGCATTAATCCGAGATAAATCACCGTCATCACGGCAATAAGTACAGCCAGCACAGCAGATAAGCCCAGATGTTTACCAGTAATCAACTCACTGCGGCTGAGTGGCTTGGCAATTAATAGCAAAACTGTCCGCTTTTCTATTTCTTTGTTGACTAATCCAGTACCGACAAATACGGCGACAATTAAACCGATCGCACTCATCGCCGCCAAACCAAAGTCTAAGAAAATTTTATCCTCTGTCGCCGCTGCTAATTCCGGTAGTATCCGGATCGCTATAGCTAATAATAGCGCATAGAAACCGATTACATAAAGGATGCGATCGCGGACTACTTCGCGAAACACATTTGTAGCAATAACGAAAATTCTTGCCGTACTCATGGTAAATTCTAAATTAATTTATACTTAGCCAAATTACAATCGTGAACTCGGTGGATTCAGTTTATTCTGATTATTACCGGCAACACAATTAATTTTCGCAACAATATTTGACTGCTGACTATCTGGTGTAACCGGAACATTAGTGTCGCCAGCAGATGGTTCAATTTGACAAGTTCGCGTGAGAAAATACCGCTTACCGTTTGCCGTCGGACCAATCCACACACTGTGTAATTTTAAGTTATAACCTGCATTTGCATTGACAACCTGAGATTCCACTTGCCACCAATCTTTTTCTTTATAAGCGGCAAGCTTTTCGGTGATTACTTGACTACCTAACTCCTGTATCCGCTTTTGGGAACTTGATAGCCATCTTTCAACTTGTGACCAAGATTTCCCAGCTACTTCTTGGATGACTAATGGTTCGAGTTCGTTAAGAATCGCCGCACCGTTACCAGGAACTTTTACTTCGGGTTCTAGTGACCGCACAAATGCACTCTGATTTAAATTGTCTGCTGATAGAGAAGGGTAATCTCGCATCCAGCCTTGGAGAACAAAGAAGAATTGTAACCAGCAACTGATTACCAGACTACCACCAACTAAAACGATGAGCCTTTGCCGCACTTCTGGTCGCGGTATTTGACTTTTTCCGGCATCAATAAACTCAGGTACGGCGGTGATTAGTGCGGAAAGTGTTGGCCACAGCACGAATGAGTTAGAGGAAATATCAGCGCGGTTATCTTGTCCAAAGGCAAAAACACTGACTAAAGCCCCAGTAATCAAAGCACCTAATGGCATTCCAAAGATGCGCCTGGGATGGTCGATGGTAGACCAAGATGTCCCAGCAATTAAAAATATCCAACCCAAGGTAGAAATTAACTCTTGCGGCACACCATCGCTGAGGTATGACATGAACAGCGAGAAAACGCTTAGATAAATTAATGTTTGCCAAGAAAAAGCTTTCGGCGGACTGACTAGTTTAATAACTGGTTGAAAAACATTTCCGAGAAATTTGAGAATTTGGTTAACAAACTTGGAAAAAACATCCATAGACTACTCCTGTTAATTAATGACGGCTGTACGAATCAACACAATCAGTAAAATAGCACTATAACTGAGAGAATTAGCAATCAAAGTGGCTGTAACTACGTTGGTATTTTGCCGATTACCGCGATACACTCGGCGAGTATCACGCGGATCAACTGGAGTGGGCTGTTTTTTGTCGAATAGAGGCTCTCTCATTGCAAGAGTAAAAAGTACAAGCAATAAATATTTAACCAGGAAGGTACCAATAAAGACTACTAAGCCAATTGATGAAATTAAAGTGATATTTTCAGGGGAAAAATTTAGTCGATTAAAAAAAACGTAATTAAATAACTCAAATTTCAAAAGCGGAGATAGCCTTGGCTCGACAATAAAAAATATTAGCCAGCCAAGTACAGATGAAAAAAGATTAATAGCGATCGCATAGAAAGCACTAATTCTTTTGTCGTATTTCAACCGTTTAGACAAAACATACCCTTCTGTTGCCATCGCCACTATGAGAAACAAAAAGTTAAATAAGATTGTACCAATCGGATAAGTGTTATGTTCCATAGTATCTGTAGGAATAACTGGATTGAGAAGTGTATCAGGATGTCCGGAGCCGTATCTATGCTACCCGTGTTGTGTCCATTGGGTAAATATATCGTGTCTGGTACATATACAGATGGTACAAAACGTTCGCTAAGATTAAATGCTACGAAACAAATATAATTGCAAATGATGACAAGAAACGGTATCGGCATTCGCACCGCGCAAATGCGCTCTGAACGTCTCACGGGTCAAATCCACGTTTACGACGGTGCAGGTAAAGGCAAGTCTCAAGCAGCATTGGGGGTAGTTTTGCGCTCCATTGGCTTGGGGATAAATACGCATATAGATTTACAAGCTACATCTCTACACCGTGTCTTGTTACTCCGATTTTTAAAAGGGCCAGAGCGAGCATATGATGAAGACGGTGCAATTGCCGCACTACAGCGCGGGTTTCCGCATTTAATTGACCAAGTTCGCACTGGTCGGGCAGAATTTTTTACGGCTGATGAGATTACGCCTTTTGACCGTTCCGAAGCATTGCGTGGTTGGGATGTGGCGAAGGGGGCGCTGTCTTCGGGTTTGTATTCGGTTGTCGTCTTAGATGAAATTAATCCTGTCCTGGATTTAGGCTTGCTACCAGTGGATGAGGTGGTGCAAACGTTAAAATTAAAGCCGCAAGAACTAGAAATTATCACTACAGGTCGCGGTGCGCCAGCCGAATTGTTAGATATTGCTGATTTACATTCGGAAATGAAACCTCATTACCATCCAACCGCCGCCGCACGCGGAATCAAAGGTATTGAAATTTACACTGGTGCTGGTAAAGGTAAATCTACCAGTGCTCTCGGTAAGGCTTTACAAGCAATTGGTAGGGGAATTAATTATCCTGGGTCTACCCGCGTTTTAATTATGCAATGGCTCAAAGGTGGGAGTGGTTATACAGAAGATGCAGCGATCGCCGCTCTCCAGCAATCATACCCAGAAGTCGTAGATCATCAACGTTGTGGTCGAGATGCGATTGTCTGGCGCAATTCTCGCCATGAGTTAGATTACCTAGAAGCAGAACGAGGTTGGGAAATTGCCAAAACTGCGATCGCTTCGGGGCTTTACAAGACAATTATCCTGGATGAACTCAATCCTACAGTTGACCTAGAATTACTCCCGGTAGAGCCAATTGTCGCTGCTTTGCTGCGTAAACCTAGAGATACAGAAGTGATTATTACTGGTCGCTGTCAAAATCAGCCAGCTTATTTCGACTTGGCGGGTATCCACTCCGAAGTATTTTGTCACAAACACTATGCTAACCAAGGCGTAGAACTCAAGCGCGGGGTAGACTTTTAAAGAAGAATCAAGAATTCAGAATTCCGAATTTTGAATTCTTGATTACAGAATTTACACTTCACATAAGTCAAGGATTTGTAACAATGGATAATGGTACGCTTGATTTGATCACTGGAATGTTAGCGGTCGTGATCGTGCTAGGTGGTTTCCTCATGATGTTCACGACTGTGTTCACCAC
The DNA here is from genome assembly GCA_038214545.1 of Cyanophyceae cyanobacterium. Taxonomy (GTDB): domain Bacteria; phylum Cyanobacteriota; class Cyanobacteriia; order Cyanobacteriales; family Nostocaceae; genus JBBQRU01. Next base: position 16,517 of record JBBQRU010000054.1, read on the forward strand.
CAAAAAACGAAATCGCGATTAAATGTCAAAGCCAGCAGACGGATTTGAACCGACGACCTGCCGCTTACAAGGCGGCTGCTCTACCACTGAGCCATGCTGGCATGAGGATAATGTTTTTCATTTGCCTATCCCGATTTTAAATCATACAACATAAAATTCAGAAATAGAAAATATTTCGGCAAAAAATTTAATTGCTGGAAATTGCACTCTAAGTGAGCGCTTTCATGTTATCACTTTTATAGTATCAGGTCACATCTTAGCTGTGATCTGTGTCACCGAAGGATGAAATTGCTAGAAGAGAGAAGTCTGTTGGGATGATCCGATGAGACGGCGATCGTGGCAATAATATTTAGTAGGGATTTAAAACAGGATTTCCGCTCCAGATCAGCATCAAAGTGGGAAAACAAAGAGTGTCCTTCATACATCAACAGCATGGCAGCGATGATCGGACGAGATTTACTAAGTCTGGCAGACCTGAGTACCACAGAAGTTCAAGAACTCCTACAGACAGCAGCGCAACTGAAATCAGGGCAGTTGCAGTTACAAGTCAATAAAGTATTGGGGCTATTGTTTTACAAAGCTTCAACTCGGACAAGGGTAAGTTTTTCAGTCGCCATGTACCAGTTAGGCGGACAGGTGATCGATCTTAATCCTGATGTCACCCAAGTTAGTCGCGGCGAGCCTGTACAAGATACAGCGCGAGTCTTGGATCGCTATTTAGATATCTTAGCAATTCGCACCTTTGAACAGCAGCAACTCGAAACATTTGCCAAATTCACGAAAATTCCCGTAATCAATGCTCTCACCGATTTAGAGCATCCTTGTCAAGTATTAGCAGATTTATTGACAGTCCAAGAATCTTTCGGGAATCTCGCTGGCTTGACATTGACTTATTTTGGCGATGGCAACAACGTCGCACATTCGCTGATGTTAGGCTGTGCATTGGTCGGGATGAATGTGAGAATTGCCACCCCTGTTGAATATAAACCGGACTCAACAGTTGTAGAACAAGCCAAAGCGATCGCTAATGGTAAAACTGAAGTTACCGTTACCCACGACCCAGAAGCAGCAGCTAGAGGGGCGGAGGTACTTTACACTGATGTCTGGGCGAGTATGGGTCAAGAATCACAAGCAAATGAGCGCATTCCCATTTTCCAACCTTATCAAATTAATGATTCATTATTGAGCCTTGCCGATCCTCAAGCAATTGTTTTACACTGCCTACCAGCTCATCGAGACGAGGAAATTACCTCGGAAGTGATTGAAGGAAAGCAATCTAGAGTTTGGGATCAAGCGGAAAATCGTCTGCACGCACAAAAAGCATTGTTAGCCCAGATTTTAGGCGCAAAATAGATTCTAGAGACGCTTTTCTGAAGAGTCTAGACTCAAATTCAAACCATAACTTTCCATAACCCCAAAACTTCGCTTTGCTTTACTGAAAGGAACATTCTATAGTACTAATGTTCTAGATGAATTTGTTTTGACTCGTTACAGGTTTATGGAATCCCTAACAGAACCCCAGAGACAACTTTATGAATGGCTGTCACATTACATCAGACAGCACCAACATTCACCTTCAATCCGGCAGATGATGCAAGCGATGAGTTTGAAATCACCAGCACCAGTTCAAAGTCGATTAGAGCATTTACGTAATAAAGGATATATCGAATGGAGTGAAGGTCAAGCGCGAACAATTCGGATTTTACACTCTGTGAAAGCTGGCGTACCAGTTTTAGGAGCGATCGCTGCAGGTGGTTTGTTAGAACCCTTCAGCGACACTCTCGAACATCTTGACTTGTCTAACTTGCTATTACCACCGCAAACTTATGCCTTGCGGGTTACAGGCGACAGCATGATTGAAGACTTAATTACAGATGGCGACTTAGTGTTAATGCGTCCAGTAGCAGAACCCGACCAACTGAAAAACGGTACTATCGTCGCCGCCAGAGTTGAAGGACACGGTACAACCTTGAAACGATTTTATCGACAAGGCGATCGCGTCACACTCAAACCAGCAAATGTGAAATACAACCCCATCGAAGTATCCGCAGTCTCAGTACAGGTACAAGGTGCATTAATTGGCGTCTGGCGTTGTTGTAACTAAAAAAGGGAGAGGGGGATAGGGGGAGTGCTCTTGAGTGGGGGATAGGGGGAATGTGGATATTGAATGTTGAAAATTTTTATTCCATAATTGATTATTCATCATTTCTCCCCCTCTCCCTATCCCCCACTCTCCCCCTCTCCCCCTCTCCCCCTCCCCCACTCCCCTACTCCCCTATGTACTTGAGACAGAACACTGAAAAAGAAACATCTAACTTTCGGTTGAAAGTACCATTTGCAGCGGCTTCAGGAGGAGTTTATCGAGTCAAACAGCCACTACCCGGATGTCCGCAGATCCCGTCATCTTTGAAATTGCGCCAGTACCAGCAAGAAGCCGTAACTAACTGGTTTGCCAACAATGGGAGAGGGACGCTAAAAATGGCAACAGGTAGTGGTAAAACCATCACCGCGCTGTTTCTCACCACAGAACTTTATCAACAAATTAAATTACAAGTTCTACTAGTAATTTGTCCTTATCGCCATCTTGTGAGTCAATGGGCGAGAGAATGTGAAAAATTTAATTTAAAGCCGATATTAGCCTTCGAGAATCTTCGCAGTTGGCAAAACCAACTTTCCACCGAGTTATATAACGTGCGTGCTGGTACCCAAAGATTCGTGACAATCATCACCACAAACTCCACCTTAATCACTGAAGGATTTCAAACTCAACTCAAATATTTTCCCGAAAAAACCCTAATAATTGGCGATGAAGCCCATAATCTCGGCTCACCCAAACTAGAAGAAAGCCTACCACGCTCAGTCGGATTGCGCCTAGCACTCTCCGCCACCCCAGAAAGATACTTTGACGAAGATGGAACCCAATCCTTATTCGATTACTTTGGGCCAGTACTCCAACCAGAATTTACCCTTAAAGACGCGATCGCTCAAGGTGCGCTAGTACACTACCTCTACTATCCGATTTTAGTAGACTTAACCGAAGCCGAAAGCATAGCCTACCTAAAACTAACCAAAAGAATTGGGCGAGCGCTACTATTTAGAGGAAGGGACAACAGCAACTGGGAAGACAACGAAGATCTCAAACCATTATTAATGCAACGTGCTCGCTTAGTAGGTGCCGCCGAAAACAAATTAAAATCTTTACGAAACTTAATGGCAAATCGGCAAGACACCAGTCATACATTATTTTATTGTAGTGATGGAAGCCAAGAACTAGAAAAAATATCACACCGCCAAGTCAAAGCCGTCGCCCGAATCCTTGGCAACGAACTCGGCTACCGAGTCAGCACCTATACAGCCCAAACATCTGTAGAACAACGAGAAATATTGCGCCAACAATTTGAAACCGGAGAACTACAAGGATTAGTAGCCATCCGCTGCTTAGACGAAGGCGTAGACATCCCCGCACTAAAAACAGCCGTCATCCTCTCAAGTTCCGGAAACCCGCGCCAATTCATCCAACGCCGAGGAAGAGTCCTCCGTCCTCACCCCGGAAAAGACCGCGCCACCATCTTCGATATGATAGTCCTCCCACCAGAACTAGATCGAGAAACCCTAGAAGTAGAACGCAACCTACTACGAAAAGAACTAAGAAGATTCGCCGAATTTGCCGATTTAGCAGACAACGCCGGTGAAGCGAGGATGCAATTTCTCAACATACAGCGACGATACGAATTGTTGGATCTTTGAAACGCAGAGGAAAGCCAGAGGTAGCGCAGAGTAGCGCAGAGAGTTCTCCGCGTACCTCTGTGTTCCCTCGTCCCCCTCTGCGTTTCAAAACTTGTATCAAATAAGCATTTTAACCTCATACAACTAGTAACCTCACGGATGCGAATTACCCGTTAAAAATGCTTAAAATTGAGCATACAAGAAATCTCTGAATATGAGCAATATAGACGATGTGCAAGAGCCAATCAACAACGCTACCCCAGAGGTGAAGGTGATTATGGAGCGGGTTTGGCAATTGGAAAAAAGCCGGCTAGATAAAAAAAGTCTCAGCCATATTAATGATGATATTTTGGCGATCGTTAAAGAAATTGTAAAATGAAGCTGACTTCGATTAAGATTTGCAATTTTCGCTCTTTTTATGGTAAGACTCCAGAAATTGTTTTGGCAACAGGTGATGTTCGCAATACAACAATTATTCATGGTAGTACTGGTGCTGGTAAAACTAGTTTATTGAATGCTTTTACTTGGGTGCTGTATGAGAAGTTTAGTGCGGCTTTTGCAGCGGTTGAGCAGCTGGTGAATAAGCGGGCGATCGCGGAAGCTGCTGTCGGTCAAGCTGTTGATTGTTGGGTGGAAGTGGCTTGGGAACATGATGGTAAGCGCTACCGGGTGAAGCGTTCTAGTCGGGTGTATAGGCATGAACGCGGTTATGAGGCGGGGAAGACAAAGTTATTTATGCAGGTGGCTGGGGATGATGGACAGTGGTATTTGCCGCCGCAGCAACCAGAGGATGTGATTAATCAAATTTTACCTAGTAGTCTGCATCAGTATTTCTTTTTTGATGGTGAACGGATTGAGCAGATTGTGCGTTCTGATAAGAGGGCGGAAATTGCCGAAGCGACGAAGATGCTTTTGGGTGTGGAGGTGATTAATCGCTCAATTAAGCATTTGGGTGAAGCGAAAAAAAGTCTGGAAAGCGAGTTAAAGGCGATTGGTGACTTGGAAACTCAAGATTTGTTGAAGCAGCAGGGGAAGATTCAAAAGGAGAGCGATCGTCTGATTCAACGTCAAGTTGAGATTGAGCAGGAATTGGAGTCTCAGCAAACTTTGAAGCAAGAAATGAGTAATCGCTTACGGGAATTGAGTGCGGCGCGGGAATTACAAGAGCGATTGTTAGAGTTAGAAAGTCAAAAGGCGTTAAATCAAGATAGTTTAAAGCAAACTAAAGATGCACTGAAAAAAGCTATTTCTAGTAAAGGTTATACGTTACTACTTTCAGAGACGACGGCACAATTTGATGCATTTACCACCGAGTTGAAGCAGCGCGGTGAGTTAACGAATGGTGTGTCGCGAGAGTTTTTACATAATTTAATTCAAAAAGGTCGTTGTCTTTGTGGGACTAATTTACATGTTGGTAGTAGTTCTCATAAAAATATCAATCTCTGGTTGACTAAAGCTGCTTCTTCTGCAGTTGAGGAAACGGCGATTCGGATGGGAGCGCAAATGGATGTAATTGGGCGACAGGCGGCGGCTTTTTGGGAGGATGTTGACCGAGAGCAAGCGCGAATTCAGCAGATAAGAGAAACTATCTCCCAAATAGAAAATGATTTAACTCAGATTCAGGAACGATTACGAACAGATCCAAGTGAAGAAATTCGGAATTTACAAAAACGATTGGATGAGATTGAGCAAAAAATTAGAGATTTAACTTTAGAACAGGGTGCTAATCAGCAACAAATTACTAATTTTCAGCAGGAAATTAATAGTTTGAATAAGCAAGTTGCTAAGCAAGAAATGAATGAAGCAAGGCAAATCTTGGCTCAAAAGCGAATTGTCGCCACTCAAGATGCAATTGAGCGGTTCACAGAAGTGAAGAATCGTCAAGAACACCAGTTCCGCCAGCAACTAGAAGAACGAGTACAAGAGATATTTAGCGAAATATCAGTGACACCGTATCTCCCCAAAATTACGGATAAATATGAGTTGATTTTAGTGGAAAATACTTCTGGTTTTGAGATGACGGTTGCGGCGTCTACTGGCGAGAATCAGATTCTCAGCTTATGTTTTATCAGTAGTATCATTGACAGAGTGCGGGATTGGAGTGAGCGAAAAATCTTGATGATGCCAGATAGCAACACTTTCCCCATCGTCATGGATTCGGCATTTGGCAGTTTAGATGAAATTTCACGACGGCAAATTGCCAAGACGATTCCGCAGTTAGCCAATCAGCTGGTGGTTTTGGTATCTAAGACGCAGTGGCGTGGTGAAGTGGAAACAGAAATGGCGGCTAGAGTTGGTCGGGAATATGTGTTGACTTATTATTCTTCTAAGCCAGATTGTCAGCAGGATACAATGGAGTTAGGTGGCGAGATCTATCCCTTAATTAGGCAAAGTCCGAACGAGTTTGAATATACCGAGATTAGGGAGGTACAGCACTAGTAATATTTATCAAGGTCGCATAGCTCAAGTGGACACTTTGGGATTACAATTGATTCTCAAAGTGTACAAGTTGCCCAATAGTGTTACTTGCTATCTTTGATCGTTTACTATCCGGCTCTGACGAATGAAGTTCTTGAAATATTTCCTGCTCGTTTTCACTATTCTCATCTGCTTACAATCTTCTAGTCTGGCGGATGCAGGTGGTGAATGGGATATTGTTACTCCTGGCGGTAATAAAATTGGGATTCATCATACTTTACCTGGAGATACGGGTATAGCGATTTATGAGAAATCTGATGCGAATATTGATGTCTATGTGACTCAGGTAGCAGAATACGGTTTTTACGATCATTCTGTGATTGGCAGAGCTAAGCAAGGTTTTTTCTTATTTAATGAGCAGACAAAGGATATATCTTATTTTGCCGATAAACAGCAGCTTTGCGCGAAAGTAGCAGCGGAGAGTTTGAAATTTGACAATAATCTCCGCTTTTTGAAATTTAGCTATCACTGGGATTATTATGCCATTAAGTATTCACTTTACTTTTTGTTCCCATTTATATTCTTGTTTCTAGTTTTTTACTCATTAATGCCAGTAAAAAATTACTACAAAGTAGATTTAATTCTCAAAAATCCAGTGTTTGGAGTAATACTCTATATTTTCACAGTAATTTTAAACTTTGCTTTTCTAAATAATAAAACTACGGCGGCTGGAACTACAGCTTTAGACTTTGCAACGGCAGCTATTTCTGTGGTTGCGATTTTTGTTCCTTTATGGTTGCTCAATCTCAAGCTATTACCAATTTTGAGTAAGAATGACCGGACTCGAAGAGTTAGTCAAGCCAATAGGATAGATAAGAAATCGTTGATGAAGTTGCTAATATTCTCAATTATATTTGGACTGGGATTAGCTTTAACTATCGGTCAGTTAGAGGCTGCATCCACAAGTGTGAGATATTTTTCATGTTAAGTTATAAGTAAATTACTAATATTAGAGTAATGGCAGAAACTGGCAGAATTAGAGTTGATAAAGATAAAGCGGATTTAGTCAAAGCTTTAACTTCGAGCGATGGTGCTACAGGTCCTTTCCAAACTTATGCTGATGCGATCGTGTTTGCGGCGGCTTTAGGGGCAAAATATAAGAAGCGGGTGCCTTTAGGCGAAATTTCTAAGCGAGAACCTGCGCCAATTGGTTTGGATATTTTTATTTCTAGAGGTTACGATTTAATTATTAAGTTGTTAGGAGTTACGGAAACCAAAGACCTGAATATCCTAGCGGCGACTGAGGAAAAATCAGAAAATGAGCGACAGCGGATTTTTGAAGAGTTTGCCAATGGAGGATTGGAAATTCTTCAAGGCGAGTTAATTGGCGCAGTCGATTATACTGAGCGGATTTTGTTGCTTCTCAGTTACGAACGCACGAAAACATCGCAGCCAGCCGAGGAATTTGATTTAAGCAAATTCTTGCCGGGAACATAAGTAAGAAAATCACAACTAATTATTCTCGTTGTGCTAGCCAGCGCTCTAGATTGGTCAAGGTTGTGAAATTTAATAGCTCTATTGCTAATGTATCTAATTGTGTCGATGATAAACTTTGGATTTGAGAAGCGATCGCTGGCTCAACAGTACCCAATCGAGCATTTAATAACGCAACGACAAGTTCTGCCTTACCTACTTGAACACCCTGCTGCACACCCTGTTGAACACCCTGTTGAACACCTTGCTGAATACCCTGTTGAACACCTTGCTGAATACCTTGCTGAATACCCTGTTGCACACCACGCTGTTCAGTCGCCTGCTCCCATTCCAAAAATGCTTGTGAAAACGTCATCAATTCCTCCCGTGCGTCTACATCTAAAACATCGCTTAATTCAATATTAACTTTCCAGTTTGCCAAAATGCGTAAAATCTGATTACGATATGGAGCTTCTGGAGGCAGGGCCCTGACTTCGGCGATCGCTTGTTGTTGTGTCTCACCTCGCCCTAATATCCGTAATCCCAAAGTTTCGGGCGTGACTGGTAGTTCGTCAAAAGTACCAAGGAAATTCACATTGGCAGTCGAACCAAACTAGCTATCCAGGTAATGATTTATCATTCGCCTCAGGGTAAAGGTAAGGGCTGAAAAGGTCGCGCTGTTCAGGTGTCAGCCTTTTGGGACGAAGGGTTGCTCTATCCATAAATAAGCCTTTTTGGTGTCCTTCAGCGACGAGAGAACCCGATTCCTTATAAAAGCAGAACTTCATCATAGCCGATGCATTTTTTAACTCAGTAAGCCACATTTTGAGGTGTACTGTTTCACCAAGATATAGCGGTTGTTTGTAATCAATTTCGGTGTGAACTAAAACAGGTACAAATCCTTGTTCAGCAATTCGATGAACGGGTAAACCTATTTCTTCCAGAAGTTTGCACCGAGCAATTTCCATCCATTGAATGTAAACAATATTACTGACGTGTCCAATGAAGTCGATTTGATAGGGGTAAACCTCAAAGTCACAGATCACCTTTTTCATATTTTGTCCCTGGGTCAATTATGATGTCCGTACAAGTCACTAACTAGTGACAAAGTATCATAGAGAAGCCACGAATTATCAAAATGTGCCGCGATCGCTCTACTTGTAACTTAGATAGACAGAGTTGATAAATTTTTACATATACTGGAAAGGCGATCCTGGAATGCTCACAAGACAAGGTTATTTATGAGTATAAAAGCTGAAGCAACAATAGAGGACTTATACCGCGTACCGGAAGATGGTAAAGCAGAAATTGTGAATGGACAACTAGTACTTATGGCGGCGACAGGTTTTTTACCAGGACGTGCTGGGGGTGAAATTTACGCAAGTCTACGTAATTATGAACGCCGCATAAAAAGCGGATATGCTTTGCCTGATAATGTTGGTTTTATCGTCAATTTGCCTAACCGCCGTTCGTTAAGTCCTGATGCTGCATTCTACATTGGCAAGCCAACAGGTGGAAAGTTCTTGGATGGTGCGCCTATTTTTGACAGGTCGCTTAACATTGGGATATGCTAGCCAACTAGCGGATATGCAACTCAACGCCTTTCGCCAACTCCTCAAACGGCGAAATATCCCACTCTATTCCTACGACGTTGAAGACTTTGAGCTTGACATGAAGAACCTGCGGGAGTTAGGGCGGCTTTGATTGTTACAAGCGATACAATAGTTTATATATTTTGGCAAGGAGTAGTGATTGTCTTCTTTCGGGTATTTCTCATTAAGATGGATGCAGTCAGATCACCTCCGCTCATGCAGTAAGTGATTGGTGTCACAAAAGATTTATATAAATTTACAAATTGAGTGTATTTATTTAAGTTTTTGAGTATAATCACAGGTACGAATTAGCGATAGAAGAACTTCATTATCTGTAAGATACGCTTGCTTATCTATGGACAATATAGCTAAAGACTTAGATTATTATGTAAACCTGTTTTCTAAAGTTGCCAGAGGTAGAAACACCCATAAAAGTCGCCAAGAGTTGTCTCCTTATAAGCCGATTTTGCTTTTATCTATTATCGAAATGATCAATAGAGACATAATTTCAGAAAATAAAATTATTACTACTGGAATTAACTTTACAGAGTTAAAAAATATATTTACAAATTATCAAAATATTTTTGGAGGAGTATACAGAAATAATAAAACAGTCATACATCAGCCTTTTGATAGTCTCAGGAATGATAAACACAATGAAAGTGGAGAACCATTTTGGCATTTAAAGAATAACCCCGACACTCCAAAAATTGAAGATATAAAAGATTCTGAAGGCAAAAATAGAATCAAATCTGAAGCGCAACTCAAACATTTTGTAGAGTATGGAAAATTTGATGATGAGCTTTGGGAGCTTTTACAGGAAGCTGAAGCTAGGAGTTACTTAGTTGATATTCTAATAAATACTTTTTTTTCTGACCAAATTAACAGCCAAGTAAATGAAACTATAAACATATTCGACCAAGATGCTCAAACGCAAAGTCAAGAGATTCGCGAACCTAAAGAGACTGATAAAAAACATGCTATAAGAAAGTATGTTGTTAGGGATTCTCTTTTTCGCCGGTCAATTATTCATATATATAACTATCGATGCGCTGTTTGTGAAATTAATATTAATCTCAAGCATATAGGCGCACGACATCATAAAAATATTGTTGATGCTGCCCACATCAAGCCATTTTCCCTAGAATACAATAATCAACTAAATAACGGGATATCGCTTTGTAAAAATCACCATTGGGCATTCGACAATGGCTGCTTTAGTATAAACGAGAACAATTACTCAATCATAGTCTCTAGTAATTTTTTAGAGGAATATGATAGTTCGGCAGAAAGCTTAAAGGTAATACCAATGAAAAATTATCATGGACAGAAGATATTATTACCAATTCATGAAAAATATTATCCAAGTACTGATGCGATTATGTGGCATCGGCAAAGACACCAAATATAACAATGCTGGTAGCATTTTAAGCCTTAAAGGTTATCCTTCAAAAACCGAATTAATTTGGGTGGTGTAGAAATATTACACTTCCTGAAAGCAATAGCATAAGGCTTTCTAAAAGATGAGCTTGTGCCTAAAATACAAGCTAAACTACACTGTATTGTGCAAATTCATAAAGTTAGCTATATTTTTATTAATAGAATAATTTCGCTGAGGTTAAGCTACCTGTACTTATTCACTAAATATTTGTAAATCATTGGTTTTTTTTAAGTTCTAACATAGTAACAGTTGTCAAAAATAGATGCTTCATGCTTGACAAGTAAAGTATCATAATAGTAAATTACCAACAAAATGGAGATAAACAAATGGCTGCAAATGATAGCATAATTCTCAACATTATACTTGATCAGGAGAAAAGTAATATTGCTGGAGAACTACCTGATGAAGAATTCTTTGAGCTGTTTACATTTGAGCAAATTTTAAAAAAATATGAGCCTTCTTATGCAGAATTGCAATATGGTAAAATTGGTGGCGGTGATGATGGGGGGATTGATGGATTCTTTACTTTCATTAACAAAAAAAATTTAACTGAGGATACCGAAGAAAAAGAGAATTTTGGAAGAGATGCATTCATCGAACTTTTTCTAATTCAATCCAAACGCTCAACTACATTTAGTGAAAATACTGTTGCACAAATCATTACAACAGTTATGGAAATTTTTGACCTGAAAAAGGATATGTCAGTTCTGCAAAAGCATTATAATACAGATCTTATGGATAAAGTAGATAGTTTTCGTCAAGTATATCGTAAGTTAGCGGCTCTTCATCCTATATTAGAAGTAACCTATATCTATGCTAGTAAAGGTGATACAGCAAGCATTCATCATAAAGTTTACAATAAAGCAGAGCAGTTTAAAGACACTATTTGCACATATTTACCAGGAGCTAATGCTAATGTAAAATTTGTTGGTGCTCGCGAATTAATTGACTATTCACGATTAGAAAAAAGTTATACTTTACAGTTAAAATTTATTGATTCTATTTCTAGCGGTGAAAACAATTATGTTCTTCTTGCTAGTTTAAAAGACTATTATGACTTTGTTACTTATGAAAACAATGATGAATTACGCCAATATATATTTACATTTAATGTGCGTGATTACCAAGGAAATAATGTTGCCGTTAACAAGGATATTAAGGAAACTTTGGAATCAGATAAAAAAATTGACTTTTGGTGGTTGAATAATGGGATAACTATCCTAGCTTCCAAAGCTAGTATTGTTGGAAAAACTATTAGTCTGGACGATGTGCAAGTAGTTAATGGTCTACAAACAACTAATACAATTTTCAATTATTTGAAAAACCAAGATGTTAAAGATGAAAATAGATCTATCTTAATAAAAATTGTTGTTACTAATGATTCAATCACAAGAGATCGCGTAATTAAGGCAACAAATTTCCAGACTACTATTCCTGATGCATCTTTGAAAGCTACCGATCCTATTCAAGCAGATATTGAAAATTATTTTTTAAGTAAAGAATGGTTTTATGATCGTCGTAAGAACTACTACAAAAATCTACGAAAGCCTATTAATAGAATCATTAGTATTCCTTATTTAGCTCAAGTGGTAATCGCTATTGTTTATCGCGAACCAAATATTTCTAGGGCTACACCCTCTTCAATAATTAAGAAAGATAGTGATTACAAACGTGTATTCAATCAAAAGTTAAATCCTGATATTTATTGTTTTTGCATAGAAACAATGAAACAGGTAGAATTATTTATCCGTAACAACACTTCTAAGCAATCGAAGCAGGAATATAATATTCAATGGAGACATACTTCACCCATTCGCATTCTAAGTTTTCATCTGGCAATGCTTATTGTTGTTAAGATGTTAGGCAAAAATGACTATATACTTACAGATATAGAGTCCTTGCTAAAAGTTAACTTGGAATCTGAAATTATTAGTCAGACCTTGTATGAACTAATTGAGCTAACTGATCAATACGCAGATTCTCGACCGTCGCAGTCGATCAATACAATTGTAAAACAAAAAGAGTTTGTAAAATTTTTAATAGAGGAATTCGGCAAAAAACTAAACTCCAAATCGTCCAAAAATTAAAATTGAAATTGCCGATCTCCCAAAAAGCTTAACTATTAATATAATAATCAAAGGTACTAACAGCGTTTTGTTGAGGTAACTATGCTTAAAACAGAGATAGTTCAAAATTTTGAGGATTTGGCTGCGGAGTGGGATGAATTTGTTGCTGGTTCGTCGTTTGTTGGTGAAAAAACAAGGCATCCTGCATACCAGCAAATTATAAATATGGGACCTGTAGTCATACCTTTGATTCTGAGAGAACTTGAGCAAAGACCAAATCATTGGTTCGCTGCACTCAGAGCAATTACGGGTGCAAATCTCATACAACCAGAACAACTTGGGAGAACAAAACAAATGGCTGAAGCTTGGCTCAAGTGGGCTAGAGAACATGGATATGAATGGTAGGCTCGCGTGTCTGGAGTAAATTCTTGGATTACTGCTGATTGTCCGAACTTATATCCCAATTCTTGTCAAATCATAAGTCTCTATAGCAAAATGAACCAAACGATTAAATTTACCAGAAGCTACCAATCACAGGACTAATGGCAGTCCTACTTCCTTGGGTTCAACGTATTTACCATCAAAACCCATCGTTTGTTTCTCTATTGTTCTTGCTTTAGCCAAATCCTTGCGAAGTTCGGCGCGATCAATCTGATCTTGAGTTCCACCCAAAATGTAGATCAGTAACTTCGCCGCCAGATCCCGTCCGGCAACTAGCACCCGCTTTCTGTTTGGATCGTACAAAACACCATACCAAAGAGACTGTGGGTACTCCATGCCACTAAACCCACCGGATTGGTCAAACTTCCGCAGCTTTTTAAAAATAGCTTCCAACGAGAACCCTTTTCTAAATACTAAGATTCCTAAAGCTTGGGCTAATGCTACTTGACCAATAGGACGGAATAGCATATTTCCTTCACCGCCATCTTTCTCAAAGCTGAACCGTCGCAATTGAGGTGTATCCTCATCTTCAAGCAACTTATAACTAGACAGCTTTGCCAAATTAGTGAAGAGCTTCTGAAACTCTTCAATTCCCTCCTCCAGTTCCTCATCCTCTGGTCGCATGGGAATTAAGCCTTTATCTAAAGGCTTCCAGTGAGGGTATTTTTGTCCCAAATATCGCTCAGACATATCTTTGACGGCTTGTAGCGTGGTCAAAACTGTTGACTTCGCAGCTACTGTTGCACTATTCCAATTGACACGAGGCTTACGATCCTCTCTTTGTTCCAGTAGAGAATGAGTGACAGCAATTTTTCGGGCGATAATCGAAAAACCATCATCTTCATTTAGTTGGGCTAACTGACCTTTACTCAACGGTGCAGCCATCAGATTGACATGAACAAAGATCGACCTCACCCGTCGCCTAGCTTGTTCGCGAGTTTCTCCAACCGCAACAGCCGGAATAAACTCAATCCCAATCTTTTCTGTTGGTAAGCTTTGCAGATAAGCGGATGAACCTTGATACTGCTCAATTAAATCAGTTAATGTAATACAAGTACCGTCAGGAGTTTTGTCTTTTTTATAGCGCTGGATTTTGCGAGTTTTGATTAACTCCATTAACCCTTGCACCCCCATGAGTCGATGTTGACCGTCCAGCGCATAAATTGCTACATCATCTTCAGAAATATTGAGCAGCCCAACTTTAGCGTCTTTGTCTAGGGGGTCAAAATCGATAGTAGACTTGGTAGCACGTTTTTCACTGTCCCACTCCGCTGCTTGAGGGTTATCCACCCACGGTTGGTTAATCACTACAAGGACAGGTGGAAACTTATGATTCTTCCGAATTGTCAAGTACTGAACTAGAGGAAGTTGACGTGACCAATCAAGAGGACGTTGTTGAATTTCATCAATGCTATCCGCGTCGATCTCTATATTGTCGCTCGTTAAGTTATACTTTGGCTGTAGCAGGGGTAAGCAAGAGGCAAAGCGAACCCGACCGGCAAACCACTCTAGGCTGACTGAACCTACATATGCCTGAGTACCGCCCATCTCCGTCTTCTGAACGAGAATCCGATCCTTG
>JBBQRU010000055.1:0-30168 GCA_038214545.1 Cyanophyceae cyanobacterium
TCGAGAGCTTATCCATGTCATTCTTGGTTTTGGGTTCAACCGCTACCGAGATCACTGGCTCAGGAATAAACAAGGATTCCAGAATTACTGGTGAGCTTTCATCGCAAATCGTATCACCTGTCAAAGTGTCTTTCAATCCTAAGGCTGCACCTAGGTCACCTGCACGTAGTTCGTCTACGTCTTGGCGATCGTCTGCTTTTAAGAGCACCAGACGCGAAATCCGTTCTTTCTTATCTTTGGTGGCGTTATAAACATAACTGCCTTTTTTCAGGATACCTGAATAAACTCGCACAAAGGTTAGACGACCGTATGGGTCAGCCATAATCTTAAATGCTAGTGCTGCCAACGGTTCGCTATCGTCTGCATGGCGATAAACTACATCGCCATTTAACAATGTCCCTTGAATTGGTGGTACTTCTAGGGGGGAAGGCAGATAATCAATTACCGCATCCAGCATCAACTGCACGCCTTTGTTTTTGAAGGCGGAGCCGCAAAGTACTGGCACAATTGTGCCGGCTACTGTACCTTTACGTAAAGCTTTTTGAATTTCCGCTGTTGTCAGCGCTTCGCCCTCGAAGTACTTATTCATCAGTACGTCATCGACTTCTGATACTGCTTCAATCAGCTTGACGCGGAACTCGTTTGCCTTATCCAGCATGTCGGCGGGAATTTCGGCTTCTACAATATCAGTGCCTTTATCGTTGGTGTAGATGAACGATCTCATCGCTACCAAGTCAATAATTCCTTTAAATTCAGTTTCACTGCCGATGGGTAGTTGAATCGCGATCGCATTCGATCTCAAGCGATCGCGCATCTGCTCGTGTACGCGATAGAAGTCCGCGCCAGTGCGATCCATCTTATTAATAAAGGCAATCCGAGGCACTTTATACCGATCTGCCTGTCTCCATACTGTTTCTGACTGCGGTTGAACACCACCGACGGAACAGAACACAGCGATCACACCATCTAATACCCGCATCGAGCGTTCTACTTCAATGGTGAAGTCAACGTGTCCGGGTGTATCGATAATGTTGATTTGGTGATCGTTCCAACTGGTGCTGATTGCAGCGGCAGTGATGGTGATTCCCCGCTCCCGCTCCTGTTCCATCCAGTCAGTTACAGCCGTGCCTTCATGGACTTCACCAATTTTGTGAATGATACCTGAGTAAAACAAAATTCGTTCTGTCGTCGTTGTTTTACCGGCATCTATATGCGCCGCAATACCAATATTGCGTACTTTCTCTAGCGGGATCGTGCGTGCCACAGCTGCCTCCTATAATCTTTGTCGCAGATATTACTATGTTACTATCTGTTAAGATTCTATACTTTTATGGAAAACCGTCATAGCGGTGGCGCAATTCCTAAACTGCATTGCAGAATCAGGTTGCGCCGTTTTTCTTTCCAATTCGGTTTATCCTATTCTACTTAGTAACGATAGTGCGCGAAGGCTTTGTTAGCGTCCGCCATCCGGTGCGTTTCTTCGCGTTTGCGAATTGCGTTACCAGTTTCGTTAGCAGCATCCATTAGCTCGTTTGCCAATCTACTTGCCATTGTCCGACCTGGTCTAGCTCGCGAAAATTGAACTAGCCAACGCAGCGCTAAGGTTGTGCCGCGATCGCTCCGGACTTCCATCGGTACTTGATATGTTGCTCCACCCACACGGCGAGCTTTTACTTCCACTAGGGGAGTAGCATTTCTGACCGCTTTTTCAAAAATTTCTAATGGTTCTGCACCAGTCTTTTCGCCAATCGTCTGCATGGCTTCATAGACGATCCGCGCAGCTAGAGATTTCTTTCCACTACGCATGATGCGTCGGATGATCATACTGATCAGGCGACTGTTATAAACTGAGTCAGCCGGCACCGGCCGTCTTTGAACTACACCGCGACGAGACATACGTAACCCTTCATCCTACGACAATGACATGGTAATGCAGTTATATATCTAATTTAGACGCTAACTGGCGACATTAAGTAATTTTACACTTTCCTCTTCATCACCGCTGTCGCAAACGGCATCAAGATGTAAAGACGCAATACACGCCTTTACAAACCGGCGTCCCCAAAGACGCTATTTCGCTTTCGCGCGTTTCGTCCCATATTTGGAACGACCTTGCTTACGGTCTTTGACTCCGGCTGTATCTAAGGTGCCACGGATGATATGGTATCTCACCCCTGGTAAGTCCTTGACCCGACCGCCACGAATCATCACAACTGAGTGCTCTTGTAAGTTGTGACCAATTCCTGGAATATATGCCGTCACTTCAAATCCGGAAGTGAGTCGGACTCTTGCCACTTTCCGAAGGGCTGAGTTGGGTTTCTTCGGTGTGGTCGTGTAAACTCTAGTGCAAACGCCACGACGTTGTGGGCATTGCTTGAGCGCTGGAGATTTCGTTTTCTGACGCGCTTTTTCGCGCTCAGTCCGAATTAGTTGCTGTATTGTGGGCATGAGTCACAGCAGATGAAGCTGGTATTTTAGGACTAAGTTTTAACAAATTCTGATTATACCTATTTATGTGGCGATTTGTCAAAGGCTTGATGGCTCAATGGCAAAAGAGTTGCCACAGCCACAGTGGGAGATCGCTTGGGGGTTATGAAAGCGAAAACCTCCCCCCATTAAATCTTCAGAATAATCTAGCTTCAAACCATTGATGTATTCGGAGCTGCTGGCATCGACTATGAGTTGAATGCCATTACAATCGTAAACGCGATCGCTCTCCTTGACGTTGGCATCAAAAGTCATGTCATAAAACCATCCCGAACAACCACCGCTTTTGACTTCAAAGCGGAAAAAAACTGGCGACGACTTTTGCTTTGACTTTAACCGCCGAATTTCTGCGGCTGCAGTGGCGCTGATTTCAATCATTTTTTCCGAAAATGTAAAAACCCTATCATTTTAGCGATAGGGCATTAGCTTAGGGGATAATTATATAAATTTTTGTATTGGTCAGTAGTGGCGCTGAAGCGCAACTACGAACCTATGGCTGTTATTTATTTAGTGCGGGAATAGTCGTCTTGGAAGCGAATAATGTCGTCTTCGCCTAAATATTCTCCGTTTTGGACTTCAATCAAGATCAAAGGAATCACGCCTGGGTTTTCCAAGCGGTGACTTGTACATTGGGGTACATAAGTTGACTGATTGTTACATAATAAAATTTCTTGATCGCCGCAAACTACTTTTGCTGTACCAGAGACAACAATCCAGTGTTCGCTGCGGTGGTGATGCATTTGTAGGCTGAGACGATGTCCGGGCTTAACTTCAATCCGCTTGATCTTGTAATCACGTCCTTCTTCCAAAATTGTGAAAGAACCCCAAGGACGTAATTCGGTGGCTGTAACGCCTTTTGGTGTCACAGATGGTGGCAGGGGTAAAGAATCAGTCAGTGTTGCTTCTGGAACTTCAGATTTAGCCATAGTTACCTCGTTGGGAGTTATTAACTATTGAAATAAGACAGGGTAAGATTTTCCAACCGTGTAAATCGGCATTTCTCGTAGCCCTTGCCAAAGATAACAAACTTACATCGTTACTGTTATGTATTCAGGTATCAGTTGAGCAGTCTACATTGAATCTTCATGAATTAAGTAGTGCTGCTTAATCCTTCTTCAAAGAGGGCAAGGGAGTGGAAATAAAAATACCAATACCGTTATGAACACGGGCTGCAGTACTTGCTGGGCGATTAAGTAATTCTCCTCCTAAATACAAGCTAGTAGAACTACCACCATCAAGATTTAAAGCATCAATACATCCCATCTGTTGCATCAATTGAGCATGTTCGGCTAGGGTGGCACCAGCACCACCGACTCGATAATGCACGGCAGCAATCAGTATTTTTCCTGATTCAGTTGTACAAATAGCACTGCGAATTGCATTATCAGTTATGAAAGAATCACTGAATTTTTCGGCTTTAGCATCCAGAACAATTTGCCGATTTTGCACCAACACAGGTCCCGCGCCAATAATCTGGGGATAACTGTTGAAGTTGGCGGGTGTTGTCGTACTGATGAGGCGGACTGTCGTACCGACTGGGAGGAGATTAACGCTCTTTACACCGCTATCACGTAAAACTAACAAATATCCATCTTTCGGGATGGGAAAACTTGCTTGTTCTGCCATTCCTGCGGCTAACTGATTCATAATCCGCTCATTTTGTACATACAGCAGAATTTCGTTATCAGCTAAAGGAGTATAGTTCGCTCCCCAAGCTGGTGTATAACGAGCGATCCCACCTGCAGGGTAGCCGCTATTAAGAGTTTGGATTGGTAATGACTGACCGCCGGTGATGAGAGTTTCTTCCCAGGAAAGCCGAGAGATTAGGGATTGACCACGATCATTCCAAGCGATCGCTCCCCGATTGAGAATGGGACTCGACAACCATTGACCTTCACTTTTAATTGCCCCAAGAGGAGCACGATTATTCCGGTTAAAATAACCACCATTAATTGCTCCAGCAGCAGCATAGCGGGCGGCTGTTTTTAATAAAGCTGCCGATCCGAGGAGACTGTCAGGGGCTGAAGCCCAAATTGGTCTGAGTTTTAATCCCTCTTTAGGTTTGATTTCTAACCACACAATCGGGAAACGGTCAGCACCTAAATTTATGTATCGCTGTTGCCAGCGCAATCCTTTTGCCCAGGTAATATCGCGTTCTAACAGGGTATCAGGGCGGATCGCGATCTCTAGGTGATGAGGAGCGTTGGTGGTGACTTGAGGAGCCAATCCATAAGGTAGGCTCAACTGAATCACTGTTTGATTACCAAAAGCCGTCACTTGCTCGATTGGTGAGATTGAGGTGGGTGGTGCTGGTGGTTGTAATTTATTTAAGAGTTCCTGTAAGGGTGTTAGTGGTGGCTTAGGAGCATAACGCGCGAGTAAAGCTGGATCGGCAGTAGCATCAATGGTTATTGCCCACACTGTCTGTGGTAATTGGGCGTCTCCTACGGGTTTGGATGTGAGTTGGGTAATTTGCCAGGAAGTCGGGTGATCGAGATTCACAAGCAGGCTAGAGGCTGTGAGGGATGGTGCTTCTGGGCGATTGAGTGGCGGGATCGGATCGCGAGTAATTTTCTCTTCACGAATATCGGCGATTAAAGTTGCGGGTGCTGTGATTACCAGGGTGTTGCCATTAGCTTGTAGTTGCCATCCGGCGCTTTGTAGCAATTCGGTAATATTTAGATAACGGTATCCTGCCGCAAATAAGGACGAAAGCACCACGGGTTTTTTTTGACCAAACCACTGGACTGGTTGTCTGGTGGCAATATTGGTATTTAACAAATCAACCCCAATCAATTGCCTGACTGCGGCGTCACTCAAATAAGTGTTTTGCGTACCGGCTGTTGGTCGTTGGAACCAAGTAGCATCAAAGATGTGACCGTTTAAAGAAATTTGATTACCATAGAGAAGCACTCCCATCAAAGGTGGCACTGGAGATTGAACTACTGGTACTTTTGCTGGTGCGGTTGGGGCTGCGAGATTGATACCAGTATTTGCTAGCCACAAAACTGTACTTAATAAGGGCAACCAATGTAAGCCAAGACTTCTAGCTGGCTTTTGAATATAGATTGAGTGGCGAACCGAAACAGATTTAGTTTGATTTTTTACCATATTTATACTGCCTAATTGGAAACAGGAGTTAACCGGGGATATACTTTTGGGCAAAATATCAAAAAATAATGATGTGACTTTTTCGCTTTTCAGGTAATAATGAAAGAACAAAGATTTTGACTACTGAGAAAAGCAAATCTTGATTGCTTTAGCCGCTACGTCATGCAGGCTGAAAATAGTCGCCACATACTGATAGTACAAGGCAAAAAGTCTGTAGCAAAGAGCGCACTTAAGTAAGGTAAGACCTACGGTTACTACGTAAATCACATGAGAATTGTACCGGCAAGGTGATAAAAGAGAGTTGAGTAATATTTTTTCGTCTGAGGTAAAACTTAGGAATTGCCAAATGATATAGTAGAATACCCTGATTTTTTTGTAATAACTCTGTTGACTGATATGGGGTAATTACGGCACCTAGTAGTTGGAGCAACTTGCACTATTGCTTTTTGGTTAGCCTAAGCTTTCTGGGCGACAAGTAGTGTGATATCCGCAACCAAAATATGGGAAGTATAAAAATTAAGGATAATCGCTCTTTGTGTCAATGTTTACTACATTCCCTATTTATCCCGCACCATACCACTGAAAGCATAAATACAGATTCTGCGCTACTCAGTCTAATTTTTCAAATTTTTCCTAAAGAGCGGACAGTCTATAGATCTCAACTATGGGCATTTTCGCCGTTTATCTTACACTCCTTAATACTGAATAGGTCAGGACAAGCCTATGAACAACAACATGCATCACCACAATCCTATTTCTCTGATTGATTCTGAACTTCCCTACGCTGGTCCAAGGTGGTTGGTTGAAGAACGCGATGCTTGTGGCGTCGGCTTTATTGCTCATCGCCTGAATCACGCCAATCATGAACTTATTACCCAAGCAATAGCTGCCTTGACTTGTTTGGAACACAGGGGTGGTTGTAGTGCTGACCAAGATTCGGGAGATGGCGCGGGTTTGATGACAGCTATTCCTTGGAAGTTGTTCCAAGCGGAATTTGCTGGTCGGGGGATTTCTTTACCAGCGCCGGAGAAAATCGGTGTGGGAATGATGTTCTTACCTCAAGACCCGCAACTGGTAGGCTCGATTCGCAAGTTGGTAGAACTGGTTTTAGCCGAAGAAAAGTTTAATGTTTTGGGCTGGCGAGATGTACCCGTACACCCGGAGGTATTAGGTCGCCAAGCACGGGAAAACCAACCTCAAATTATTCAAGTTCTGGTGACTTGCCAAAATGACGGTGACGATCTCGAAAGAAGACTTTATCTGAGTCGGCGAAAGCTGAGCAAAGCTATAGTCAAGTTTTGCCGGGAAAATGGGGTTACACCAGAAGATGTTTACATGTGTTCTTTCTCCAGCCGGACGATTGTCTATAAAGGCATGGTACGTTCCGCTGTGTTGGGAGAATTTTATCAAGATTTAAAAAATCCTGATTATGAAAGCGCTTTTGCTGTCTATCACCGTCGCTTTAGCACCAATACTCTACCTAAGTGGCCACTAGCGCAACCGATGCGGCTGTTGGGACACAATGGCGAAATTAATACTTTGTTAGGCAATATCAATTGGATGATGGCACGGCAAGGTAATTTGAGTCATCCTGTCTGGGGCGATCGCATCGATGAGTTGAAGCCGCTTGTTCATATTGATAATAGTGACTCGGCGACTCTCGATAACGTCTTGGAATTGCTGGTGAATTCCGGACGCAGTCCTTTGGAAGCTTTGGCGATTATGGTACCGGAAGCTTACCGGAATCAGCCAGAGTTGAAGGATTTCCCAGAAATTGTCGATTTTTATGAGTATTACAGCGGAATTCAAGAGTCTTGGGATGGGCCAGCGCTGATTGCTTTTAGTGATGGGCGGAAAGTCGGTGCAACACTCGATCGCAATGGTTTAAGACCTGCAAGATACTGCATCACTAAAGATGATTACATCATTGTCGCTTCCGAAGCTGGGGTAGTGGATTTGCCAGAAGAGAATATTCTCGAAAAAGGCAGATTGGGACCAGGACAAATGATTGCGGTAGATCTAGAAACCCATGAAGTGCTGAAAAATTGGCAGATTAAGCAGCGAGTGGCGAAAAAGCAACCTTATGGTGAGTGGTTGCGCCAACACCGTCAAGAACTCCAACCAATCACAACATCGCCAGCACTACAAATCGATCCACTAGTTTTACTCCAGCAGCAAATTGCCTTTGGATACACCACAGAAGATGTGGAAATGGTAATTACACCGATGGCGCAAGATGGCAAAGAGGCGACTTTTTGCATGGGTGATGATATTCCCTTGGCTGTGTTATCCCAAAAACCACACCTGCTATATGACTACTTTAAACAGCGGTTTGCTCAGGTGACAAATCCGCCAATTGACCCCCTGCGGGAAAGTTTGGTGATGTCGTTGAAGGTGGAATTGGGTGGTAAAGGTAATTTATTAGACCCAAAACCTGAATACGCAAGACGGCTGAAAATTGACTCGCCGGTGCTGAATGAGAGTGAGTTGGCGCTGATCCCCCAGATGGGATTTCCAACTGTGGAATTATCGACGTTGTTTGCGATTGATGGGCCAGAAGGTTTAGCAACTGCGGTGCGGAATCTCCAAGCGGCGGCGGCGACGGCTGTTCGCGATGGAGCAAAAATTCTCGTTTTGAGCGACCGTGGTAATCCAAATCACCTCTCAACAGAAGAGACGTACATTCCGCCAATGCTGGCTGTGGGTGCGGTTCACCACCACTTAATCCGGGAAGGTTTGCGGATGAGTGCTTCTTTAATTGTGGATACCGCCCAATGTTGGAGTACCCATCATTTTGCTTGTTTGATTGGTTATGGGGCGGAGGCTGTTTGTCCATATATGGCTTTGGAAACTGTCCGCCATTGGTGGAGTGACCCGAAAATCCAAAAGTTCATGGAGCGCGATAAAATTACCGCGATCAGCTTAGATCAGGCTGTGGAAAATTATCGTCAAGCAATTAATGCGGGGTTGCTGAAAATCCTCTCGAAGATGGGGATCTCTCTGTTAACTAGTTATCAAGGCGCACAAATCTTTGAGGCGATTGGGATTGGTCGCGATTTATTAGATTTGGGATTCTTTGGCACAACTTCGCGGGTCGGTGGTTTGAGTGTCAGCGAATTGGCGACGGAAGTGATGACTTTCCATGCTAAGGCTTTCCCGGCTACAGCGAAAAAACTGGAAAATCTCGGCTTTGTCCAGTATCGCGTCGGTGGTGAATACCACATGAATAGCCCGGAACTGGCGAAGATGCTGCATAAAGCTGTGGCGGAACAACAGTACGACCACTACTCTGTTTATCAACAGCATTTACAAGGTAGACCAGTTACGGCTTTACGTGACTTGCTCGATTTCCAAAGCGATCGCTCCTCCATCCCATTAGAAGAAGTGGAATCGGTGGTGGAGATTGTCAAGCGCTTTTGTACCGGCGGAATGTCTTTGGGTGCTTTGTCACGAGAAGCTCATGAGACTTTAGCGATCGCCATGAATCGGATTGGTGGTAAGTCAAATTCTGGTGAAGGTGGTGAAGATCCTGTCCGTTATCGCACTTTGAATGATGTGGATGAGAATGGTCACTCGGTAACTTTGCCGCATTTAAAAGGTTTACGCAATGGCGATACGGCGGCGAGTTCGATTAAGCAAGTCGCTTCTGGTCGGTTTGGGGTGACGCCTGAGTATTTGACTCAAGCTAAACAAATCGAAATCAAAATCGCTCAAGGCGCTAAGCCGGGTGAAGGCGGTCAATTACCAGGTAAAAAAGTTAGCCCGTATATTGCTTTGCTACGCCGCTCAAAGCCGGGAGTCACGTTGATTTCGCCACCACCACATCATGATATTTACTCAATTGAAGATTTGGCGCAGTTAATTTTTGACCTCCATCAAATCAATCCTCAAGCCCAAGTGTCTGTGAAGTTAGTTGCGGAAATTGGGATTGGGACAATTGCAGCAGGTGTGGCGAAGGCGAATGCGGATATTATCCAAATTTCTGGTCACGATGGTGGGACTGGCGCATCACCACTATCTTCGATAAAACATGCGGGTGGTCCTTGGGAACTGGGATTAACCGAAGTGCATCGGGTGTTGATGCAAAATAATCTCCGCGATCGCGTCCTCCTCCGGGTTGATGGCGGCTTTAAGAGTGGCTGGGATGTTTTGATGGGCGCTTTGATGGGTGGCGAAGAATACGGCTTCGGTTCGATCGCGATGATTGCCGAAGGTTGTATTATGGCGCGAGTTTGCCATATGAATAGCTGTCCAGTAGGTGTGGCGACACAAAGAGAAGATCTCCGGTTGCGCTTTAGTGGGATGCCGGAACATGTGGTAAATTTCTTTTATTTTGTCGCCGAAGAAGTTCGCAGTCTGCTGGCGCGGTTAGGTTATCGCTCTTTGTCTGAAGTGATTGGGCGTGCTGATTTACTGAAAATGCGCTCCGGAACTCATTTAGCTAAAACCCAAAGCCTAGACCTCCGC
Organism: Cyanophyceae cyanobacterium; assembly: GCA_038214545.1. Classification (GTDB taxonomy): domain Bacteria; phylum Cyanobacteriota; class Cyanobacteriia; order Cyanobacteriales; family Nostocaceae; genus JBBQRU01. The sequence goes on from JBBQRU010000055.1 coordinate 10,066, forward strand.
TGTTTGTTGGAGTTACCTGATACGAGAACCGATCGCAGTTGGTTACAACACGAACAGGTACATAGCAATGGCGTTGTGTTAGATGACGAGTTGTTAGCCGATCCTGAAGTTCAGGCGGCGATTTACAATCAGTCAACTGTGACCAAAAATCTCCGGGTAATCAATACAGATCGGACTGTGGGGACGCGGGTGGCGGGAGCGATCGCGACTCGATTTGGTGACAATGGTTTTGAAGGACAAATTAATTTCAACTTCACAGGTAGTGTTGGTCAAAGCTTTGGGGCTTTCAACTTACCAGGAATGACTTTGAGACTAGCTGGTGAAGCGAACGACTACGTCGGTAAAGGAATGCATGGTGGAGAGATTATCATTCAGCCACAGAATGCAGCTACCTATGACCCAGCAGAAAATGTAATTATTGGCAATACCTGTCTTTATGGAGCCACTGGCGGCACTTTGTTCGCCAACGGATTAGCTGGAGAACGCTTTGCTGTCCGCAACTCTAAAGGTACAGCCGTAATTGAAGGTGCAGGCGATCACTGTTGTGAATACATGACAGGTGGCGTTGTTGTTGTACTAGGCAAAGTTGGTCGCAACGTCGCTGCGGGGATGACAGGTGGTTTAGCCTACTTCCTGGATGAATTAGGCAACTTCAGCGAATTCATTAACCCAGAGAATGTCAAACTGCAGCGAGTGATTTCCCCAGCGGGAGAACAGCAACTGCGGGAGTTAATTGAATCCCATGAGTCACGAACCGGCTCACCCAAGGCGAAAATGATTCTTCAGAATTGGCGAGAATTCTTGCCTAAGTTCTGGCAATTAGTTCCACCCTCGGAAGCTGATAGTCCGGAAGCCAATCCGAATGCAGTTATGGAGAAACAGCTGAGCCCGGTGTAAGAAAAAGGAGTGGGGGAGTGGGGGAAATTGTGAATTGTGAATTATGAATGATAAATTTTCAACATTCATCGTTCCCCCTATCCCCCACTCTCCCCTCCTATTTCTGCGCTGAGGTTGTGCCTTTTTCTTTCTCTTTGAGATCTATCAATTCGGTGATAGTGACAAAGCGATATCCCTGAGCTTTAAATTTGCTAATTATTTGAGGTAGAGCCTCTACAGTGCGGGAGCGATCGCCACCACCATCGTGCATGAGGACAATACCACCTGGTTTTGATTCTCTGGTGATATTACCAATTAGTCGAGCCAAGGGCGGACGGGAATAATCTACAGAGTCAGCCGACCACATAACGATCGCATAGTCATGCTTTTTCGCATAATCAGCCACGCCATTATGTAAGATACCTCCGGGGGGACGGAACAAAGTAGTTTTGATCCCCAACGTTTTATAAATCTCTACTGCTGTCTGCTCAATTTCAAAAGCAGATGCTTGGGGATTCATATACTGGTACCAGTGGTGGTAAGTATGGTTGCCAATTTCATGACCGTCCTCCGCTACCTTTTGACCTATTTGCGGAGAATTCTTTAAAGCTTGACCAACCATAAAGAAGGTTGCTTTAATATCGTTCTTTTTCAAGATATCTAAAATTTTCACCGTTGAATTTGGCCAAGGACCATCATCAAAGGTGAGAGCGATTACCTTCTCTTTACTATTAAGCTTGACATCATCAAATATTACCCCTTTATAATCCGCTGGCACTTTGACAGTCAGGCTTTTAGCTGTTGCTTGTTGCTGCCAACTGACTAACATTGTAGACTTCAACTGCTCAATCCGCTCATTAGTAACAGTTTGTGCCGTTGTCGGATCTGAGGACGGACTTTGCTCTGCTGGAGACGGATTCGCCGATACATCTGTAGTCTTTTCGTTGCCTCCTTGAGAGGATAGTCTGTTTGTCGGCATTAATAATAAGCCAAGGGTGAGACTACCTGCCACGGCACCGAGAGCGATCAATAGTTTTTGCTGCCAAACAAACGACTTTTTGTTGTACACTTCATACCTCTTTCAAACGCCAGATTGCCGATTTTGGCACTGACGTGGTTTTACTCTACAGTTATTTTTAAAGATCACTACCCAGTTAACCACTGGAAAGGAACAAAAATCTAGATGACATTAACACAAATTATTTACTCAAACACCAAGAGCGTGTGTTTTTTCAATAATTTTCATTACCTCAGAATTTACTTGGTATAATTTTGTCTAAATACCCTGAAATATAGCTAGATTTTCTGGAGATGATTCTTCCATACTTTAGCTTAAATTTTTGTGATTTAACGAACAAAGTTCAGAAATTGCACCGTTGCAACTTCTGAGTTTTCATCTATAGCAGCACGGTTCGCTCCTGCGCCAGAAGGAACTGTGATGTATTATCCAGTATCCGAGAATAAACAGTCAATTTACTTTAAAAATTAAATATAGTAACTTTTATTAGTCAAAAACTCCCGTTGCCGTTTATCTCAATGTTTGAGATGCTGGTACTCGATCTGTTCTTGATAATCATTGACAAAAAATTCTAATTTAACCGCGCCTAACTGAATTAAGTCGCCATCGTGCAATAGACAGCGTTGTAGAGGATGGATCTTACTGTAATTTACTCTTGTGCCATTAGTACTGCCAATATCTGTAATATAGAAACCATTCTCAGGAAAGTAGCCAATTAAAGCATGGCGACGAGAGACAGAGTGATTAGGAATAAAAATTTGGCAGATAGTATTTCTTCCCAGTAGCCAATTTGAGGCGCTTGCTGTTAACTGTACTGATTGCTTGTGCGCCAGATTAGTCGCTAAAAAACTTTTCTCCCCCTTAGTCATCGCTTGGATGTAAAAGGAAGCAAGTTCACAACGCTGCGGAAATTGTAACAATTTATTAATTAAACTAGAGACATTGTCAAGATTATGGTCACAAGTAGCTAGTAAAGAATTTAGTAACAAAGGATTTTGTTGAAGAAAAGTAACGGTTTCCTGGTTATAAATATTGTCCAAATTCATAGCAATTAGACAAATAATTGATTATGCGCTCTTATTCAAAATCAGTTAAGCGCTATATGTAAAACACTCTTTTCGCATAAGTAATGAACTTCTATTGCTTTGAGCACAGAAAAACTGTCCAGCTTTGAGAAGGTCCATTCGCGACATGTTTGTGTAAGTAGCGTACTCATCTGATAATTGCTATTAAATCATTAATAATACAAAAAGCACAGATCGTACCTCGTGTTTACACGTAATTTATTGGAAGATTTATATTTTCAGCAGGTTTATTAGGTTTTATTAAAGATTTAAGTCAACATTAGATCGAAATATAGATCAGTCTCATTTAATACATTAGGAAGATGCTTGTTTCGTAAGGAGTGTCCGGCGGCAATAAAGTATAAGGGAGCAAAGAGAAAATCAGTAGATATTTCACCCTGTACCTTATTTTAGGCAATCCAGAGATTTTGGGAAAATCGTAGCGCAAAGCTTGCCAGTAACATAGCGAACAAACTCATGACGACAAAACCCCATCGCCGATGCTGAGCTAATACTACACCAAGAGCAATACTTAGTGACACAATACCATAAGCAAGGCGATTCAAAGAAATGGTACCACCAGATGCCAACAGCAACCCAATACCGCACAATCCATAAGTAACAACAATCGGGCTGAGTTCCGTGCGGAGACGCCACAATAAATAAGCACCACCAAAAATCATGATCACCTTACTGAGAGGATCGCTAGCCAGTAGCAATAAGAAAAATCCCAACCCAGCAAAAGCATAATTCAGCGTCATTTCGCCCAGGCGTTTGCGGAACCACCACAATAGACCTGCTGCCGCAATCACACTAGTCAAAAGTAAGGGATACCACGGGTCTTTAAGATAACCATATTGCCAATTAGTTGTACCCATGACAATTTGGAGCCAGATATTCCACCAACTAGCACTATCAAACCCCAAAGAAGAACGCCAACCTTTCTGGGCATTGAGAAAGGCAAAAGCATCACCAAATTGGATTTGGCAATAGAGGCTGTATAAACACAGTCCGCCACTAGTCGCTAAACTAGCCAGCAATGCCTTGAACCCGCGTCGTTGTTGCCAACTCGTCAGTATAAATGCCGGGATCAGGGCGATACCTGTAGGTCGGATTGCCGTAGCAATAGCCCCAAAAATACTCATCCAGCCATATTGTTTTTTATCAAACGCCCACAAAGCAGTTGTACTAAACAACAAATACAACCCTTCGGTATACACGACAGTGCCAAACAACGAAAAAGGACACCAAGCCAACACAGCAGTTGCCCACCGTGCCGCACTACGACCATGTCGCTCATCGATCCAAGCATATAAAACTACTAGGGCAGCGAAAAACGCTAAATTATTCACTAAAGTACCAGCAACTTCAAAAGAGAAGCCACAAGCCATCATAGAGCGAATAATCAGCGGAAACAAAGGGAAGAAAGCAACAGAATGCCGCTTACCATCACCAGCATATTCATAACCAGAATTGACAATACTTTGATACCAAATACTATCCCATGCCGAAAAAACTTGCCAACCAAACGTTGCCGCAACACCGCCTTCAGGAGCCGGGAGTAACGGAGAAACTACAAGCATAGAACCGGCAATAATAATGCGACTAAATAGCCACATTGCAGCAGCAAACAATAAGCCGTTAAACCACAATTTATTTTTAAACATATCCCTCACTCACAACCACACACACTATTGTTTAAATAAATAAACATCATCGCGCTGATAGCTCAACTTGAACTTTTGGTTGTATTTAAGTTGGTCAACCAAACCATTCACAAAATCACGATTACTTACCCAACCAGGATGACGAGCATTAAGTAAAATATAATTGAACTGAGTTAAATCCAGCGGTGGAGAATTAGCATCAGTAAATCTAATCAGTTTGCGGTGGGTTAAATGCGGGGCGATTTCAGCAGTAGTATAAACACTACCTGGTGTATTAACTTGAGCGATCGCTGCGTTGGTAGCCTGCCATGTATCCAATGAACTGGGATAAATTGACCAAAAATAGCCATATTTCGCCAAAGCCAAAAAAGCTACTAAAGACCAAATAATGATGCCACGACGTTTAAACCAACCCCCTCCTAAAGATAGATTTTGGATGACAGCCAAAAACAGGAATGGTATGATTGGCAGAGAATACTGGTGAACTAAGTTGCGCTGCAGATCTGCACTAGAAAGTATATTTAACAATAAAGCCGGAATCACCGCCACTATCGGTGTTAACTGTTGGGGTGAAAGCCCCCAAATTACGGGTGATAATAACAGACAAAGATATATGAGTGTATTTAGGGAAAATATTTTACCCAAAACCAACCCTGGCTGAAGAAACAAATTTTTTGCTACTTCAGTCATGGAATTTCCGAGATAACTATAAAGTTCTAAGCCAGCAGGTTCGCTACCACTGAACTCAGGCACAATTTTTTGAGTAGCAATCAAAAACCAAACCACACCAGCAAACAAAGCAATCGCCCCAGCCAAACGTTTTTTCTCAAAAACAATTAACCATGCACCCATTGTCGCTACAGTGATTGACAATACATCCTTACAGCTAAGGATGAAAACCAAATTTATACAAAACCAAATAATTTTTCCCGTTCTCGCACTCCACACAGCCCAGAAGAAAGCAGGTAAAGCTAAAGTTTCCGGATGAAAATCATACAAATTGATATTAAAAACCGCTGGATACAATAAATAAGCCAAAACTAAAGCGAGTACTTGAGACTGCTTCAATCCCGCTAACTTAGCCAACCGCGATAAAGGGAAAATAGCCGCCGCCATCATTACTGCTTGGACAGCAAACAACCAATGCACCGAGGGATAAATACTATATAACCAACCCAATGGATATAAAATAAAAGCCGCATGATCTCCCAAAATATGTATTTGGCGGAGCGTCGAAAAAGGTATTTGTTGTTGGCTAATTAAAAAAACCGCCTGGTCAAAAATACCTAAATCATAAGCAGCCGACTTGTACATAATGTGGCGTAAGCCACTACAGAAGAACAAAATCAATGCACTTAACCCAAATAACTGCACCATATTACGATATTCACATCGGTAGTTTTATATAGTATGAATTACCGTGACTGATCGTATCTGTTGTAAATTTAAATCGCTGTCAAATTACATACCACATGTAAAAAAATATCTCCGTGCTTAGTGGAGGCGAGTTTAAACGCGGAGGGGCGCGGAGTCAACGCAGAGGGTCGCGGAGGGTTCTCTGCGTTCCTCTGCGCTACCTCCGCGAACCTCCGCGTTAAAAGTCGAAGTATATGTAAGGAAGGCTGCCAACGGGGGCTAAGATCCATATGGCGTAGAAGCAGATGGGTACTAATAATAGTTTGAAGGGCCAGTTCATTTGCAGTTTTAAGGTGCGATTGAAGGTGTAGAGGAAGGTCATTACAGAGGCTAAAGCTAGCAGCAGCATGGAAATTTGGTGTTGACTCATGGAGAGTGCTTCGATATAAACTTTTTGGGAAAACTGGCTATCAGCGGTATATCCCCATAGATGTTGAATGACGACTGAAGAGTCTTTGAGGTTGGGAAGGCGGAAGAAGATCCAGGAGGTGAAAACCATGATTTGGGTGATTAGCCAAGCGAAACTTATACCAATACGGTTATTCCAGAAGTTTTTCAGGGCTGGAAATCGCTGGGTGTAGTCGTCTGTTAAACGATGTACTGCTAAGGCTAAACCGTGATATATTCCCCAGATTAAATAGCCGATGGCTGTTCCATGCCAAATTCCGGCTATAGCCATCACAATTAATAAGTTGACGCAGGTTCGAGTTAGACCTCGTCGGGAACCACCTAAAGGAAAATAAAGATAGTTCCGCAACCAATCGCCTAAGGTGATGTGCCAGCGCCGCCAAAAGTCAGCAATACTTGTGCTGAAATAAGGAGAGCGAAAATTCTCTGGTAGCACTAAGCCAAATAACATCGCTGTACCACGGGCAATATCGACATAACCACTAAAATCAAGATATAGCTGTAGTCCGTAAGCAAATATACCCAGCCACAGGTCAGTACTACCTGCCCGTTGTAAATTACCGAAACAGATATCGACAAAAATCCCTAAATGGTCGGCGAGAATCCGTTTTTTGAAAGCCCCTCTAGCAATTAGCCACAATGCCTCAGCGATTGTATCTGGAGTTAACTTCTGCGTCGCTTGCAATTGGGCGGAGAAGGAGTGGTAACGAGTAATTGGGCCAGAAATTAGTTTGGCAAAGAAGAATTTGTAGGTGGCAAATCTCAGAAATTGTGCGGTTGCTGGCGCACCACGATAAACGTCAATTAAGTAAGCGATGCATTCAAAAGTAAAAAAGGAAATTCCTAAAGGCGCAACGATTGAATGGGCTGCGGTGGCGGGCTGTTGTGACCAGGCAAAAACTACAGGTAAATATTTGAAGGCTACTAGTAGTAACACATTCAAGCTAATCCCTAACCACAGTAATTTGAGTCGGCGACGATTCCAGTCAGCGTATTCAAACTGCCACTCAGCATTAGAAATCTGCGGGTCGAGAGAATATTCTCCCATTGCAGTATTCTCACCTATCGCTAATCCTAGGCGATAGTTAATTAAAATCGCGGCAAATAACAGCGGTATATACTGCACTTGCAAGGAAGCATAAAATACCAAACTAGCAATTAGTAGTGTCCATAACCGCAACCACTGCTGCGACAAAGACCAATAAATTCCCAGCACACTTAGTAAAAACAGCCCGTAAGTAACCGATACAAATTCCATACTTTAATCTCTACTTTGTTGGCCAAGGAATCATCGGGTCAACCGCTAATTTTTGCGAGACTTCGTATGCACCATAGCGGTTGAGGTGGCTGGGGTCAGAAAAGTATTCGTTAGTTTTAGGCCAAAGGTGACTAATATCTCGGTAAATTAAACCTTTTTTTGTCGCCAAGCCCAACATATAGGACTGGAAATCTTGTTCATATTTGGCGCGGATGGGGTCTAAATAGGTTTGAGTTAGAGGTAAGTTGATGAAAACAAGGGGAATTTGTTTTCCTTTGGTAAATTCAAGTAAGGATTGCACGGCGCTATCTTGTGACCCTGCAAGGGCGAAAGAGTAGTAATCGCTGTCGTAACTGCCAGAAACTTTGGGATGTTCTTGATAGTAAGTTGTCGGATTAAAGCGGATAGACAAAGGTAAGAAACCGTCAAAGTCAACGGCAAATAGGGAACCATCTGCTTCTGGATTGTCAGTTAACTGTTTTGCGGTGGTAGTGATTTTATCTTCATTAATTCCCGGTATTGACTTGAGAGTTTGACTGAATAAAGTTTTTACCTGGCTGCGTTGAGGATAACTAGCAGAAATACCCCCGATAGTTTCATTTAAGAACTGATTGACATTTTGCCAGCTAGTGGTAAGAGTGGGTTGATTAGATGGTGCTTCTTTCTTGGTAATCGGTTTTTGAGGTTTGATGGGACTAGAATCAGGTATTATTTCTTGTGCTTGTTTGTAACCTGGACTCGCTGCTACGGCGTTGAAGGTCACATCTTGCCGACCACTATTAAAAGCACGAGAACCATCTGCCCAGATAATGACTTTCGGCAATTCTGAGGGTTTGAGAATTTGGCGGATAATTAAATCTACAATTTGGGCTGTAGCCCCATTAACGCCAAAATTAAACACTTTCAAATGACGGTATCCTTGAGTCGTTAGTGCCGAGGAAAGGGCTACCGGATCGATACCTCTCAACGCGCGGGAACTGCCAATGATTAGGACATCAGGAGGACTACCTGCTTCGGCGATTCGTTGTCTGTAAAGTGCTAATTGTTCATCTAGTTGGCGACTATTAAAAGTAGGTGTTGAAGATCTCGCGGCTAAGATAATCGCTGTGGAGTTGGCTTTCTGCTTTAAGGGTTCGGCTACTAAAAACCTGCTTTGATTAGATTGGGGTGTGGCATTTTTGTCATCTGCTTGCGTGAAACCGGAAGCATTAAAGTACGAACCTGTCCGAGATTTAGTTAAGGAGGCTGAGAATTTTGTCTCCTGATGCTTATTTGGGTTGACTAGGTGGGTGGCTATTTTGGGTGTAACAAACCGACCTAATAGCCAATCGGCTTGGATACTTACGAGTACGCCTAAGACACTCCAAACTAAAGCTACTTTCAGTGCTGAATAATCATTTGGTTCCGCACTTGACTGACCATCTTGAAATAACTGACTTTCCACAAGGAACTTTTTGGCTTTTTGAATCCACTCTTGGAAAGTGTCCTGAATCGCGCTTTGAACTTGTTGTCTGGTGACTTCCTGGCGGATAACTTCTACTTGTTGCACCGGGAAAAGATCGCTGACATAAGCGGTGGTCACGGCAAATTCTGGGGCGGGTTCGGGAACTAAACGGAGGCGTGACTCAAAATCTCTCCCGTAATTCCATGTAGGTTTCTTGTCGCCAGCGCGACGACCATAGACGCGGACTCCGGCAATCTCAGGAACTTGGAGTTGATGTAGTAACTTGACGACTTTTGCGGCTATCCGGTTTTGTTTGGGGCAAACTGGGGCGTCACACATGATGTGTAATAAATCGGCTTTACGGCGGAGCAGAATTCGGATACCACCTGTAGCTAAACGCCAATCTATGTCTGGGTTTAGCAGGCGCGAGAGTAAAAAATGGATGGCTGGCTCATCTCCGGAACTTGCCAGGACTAATGCCGATCCGGCTAAGGCTGGATGAACTGTAGCGGGTAATGTTAACCAATCAATCCAAGCTGGTGTATCTTCATCATTCGGAGTTTGACCGTAAATAGTTGCTGCGTGAATTCCTTGCGGCGCGATCGCATTCAATACTGGCGCGATCGCCTGCATACAAGTTTTTTGTTCAGGAGAGGAGTCAAATCGTAAAGATTTGCAAAATAAATGTAATGTTACTTCTTGTAAAGAAGCTTGGACTTCAACTTGTAATTCTGCTAAAGCTTCATTCAATAACCGCGTCAGCGCTTGCACATCTCCCCACCGCGCCCATTCCTTCAGCATCACCGATGGGGGTGTCAAATCTACCCGCAAAGTCCAATCAGGGGTAGACTCGCCACTAACCTGGCAAGAAAGCACTGCATCTCGAAAGCCTTCTAAGCGCAATTCTCGCAATTTCTCAGCGACTGGTTCCGCTAGCAATGCCGGATCGGGACTGTAAATCGACTGACACAAAATCCATAAGCGACCAGGATCGACCTCGGTACTACCAAGCAGTGGTTTGACTTGCACTTGGACAGCGACACCCAAAGTACTTAAAGTTTCACTGAGATAACGCGCGATCGCATCTGGATAACCCTGTCGAGCCAAACTTTCATTAGAAACAATTATTGCGCCTGCGGCTTGGATAGTCGCCGGTGTTAACTGTTCCAGATGGCGGTCGAGTTGGTTGAGGTAAAGCCGCTGACACCAATTTGGTAACTTTTGTCCTGGTCGGCGATCGTAGACAAATACCTGGTATATAGGCGGTTCTAAATCGCTAATTAAAGTCGCGAGGTTTGTAACTTGGAGAGACTCGATCAATTTCCGGATAGTCGGCGCGCGCTCAAGTGCGGTTTTATCCTCACACAGGATGTGTAAATCATTACCTCGCATCCGGACTTGAATTCCGTCTGTGTCTATCCCTGTCGCTCTATTTACCCACTCCGTTAATGATTGCTGACTATCGACTAATAATGCTTTCATGAAAATTTGACGTAATGAGGACGCAGGTGTCGGAAGTAGTACCTTAATCGCATGGATACCTAATAAATATTACACCCTGGCTTTTTTTAACATTTTTGTCGTCTAATGCTAAGAGCGAGATCCGTAAAAATCCCACTTTTTGCGTTTTAATAAATCTATAACCAAAATCAGCAAAAATTTACCCATGCCAGTCAATACATCTGAATCTTCCCCTGATGGGTTGAATTTGATTTTATTTAATATTCCGCCCACAGTGCTATTACAGTTAGGTACTGTCCCTATGCTAGCTGTGATACTTGCCGAAAAAGCAGTTACTCAGGGTCTGACCACAATCGGCGCAGCAAGTGAAGAATTGTTTCGCGGCGATCGTCTACCGATTTTAAATTTCCCGAAAACGGAGTGTGGGGAATAGGGTGTAGGGTGTGGGGATGCAAAGCACACACCCGTGCTAAGGGCATTAAATAACATGTTAGCGGCGAAAAAGTTGTTACATCTGAGACTATAATCGTCACATCTAAATCATAAGATTATTTATTCCAGGTGGAAATACCATCGATTTACCGGAGCAAAGTTTATGAGCTCGGTCATACATTCGTTCAGTCAGGCTGTGACTACAACTAAAAGTGCAGATTTATTTTTAGAGCATCGCCTTCGAGTAGTAGAGGATTTATGGGAATCCGTCCTCCGGCAAGAATGCGGTCAAAAAATGGTGGATTTATTGGCACATCTGCGAGATTTATGTTCGCCAGAAGGACAAACCACTAATGACCAAGTGTCTACTGTCGTTAAGTTAATTTCGCAACTCGATCTTAACGAAGCCATCCGTGCTGCCCGTGCCTATGCCTTATACTTCCAGCTGATCAACATCATTGAGCAAGATTACGAACAAAGACAGCAATTGACTCGCTTTGATAGTCCAAGTGAAGCGGAACGCAACAATATCAGCTTAACTCAGGATGAGAAGGTGCCGGTCAATAGCGGATTTGGCGCAAACTTACTGGAAAAAAGCTGGAATAGTGTGCAACCAGAGAAATCTAAAGGCATTTTTAGCGAGTTGTTCCCGGAACTATACCGCCTGAATGTGCCACCTCAGCAAATTCAGCGCTTGATCGATCAACTTGATGTCCGCTTAGTATTCACAGCTCACCCGACAGAAATTGTCCGCCATACAATTCGAGATAAACAGCGGCGAGTAGTGAATCTGCTGCAACAATTAGATGCGTTAGAAAAGCGCTACGATGACAGCACTGAACGCGCCAATACCTGGGAAGCAGCCGTAATACAAGAACAATTAACTGAAGAAATTCGCCTGTGGTGGCGTACTGATGAACTGCACCAGTTCAAGCCGGCTGTTTTGGATGAAGTTGATTATGCTTTACACTACTTCCAAGAAGTGTTGTTTGACGGCATCCCGCAACTCTATCAGCGTTTGAAGCATTCTTTGGGTCAGACATTCCCGTGGCTAAAACCACCCAGCAATGACTTCTGCAAGTTTGGTTCTTGGGTCGGTTCTGACCGAGATGGTAATCCTTCAGTCACACCAAAAGTAACCTGGGAAACTGCTTGCTATCAACGCAATCTAGTTTTAGAAAAGTACATTAAGTCAGTACAGCGGCTGATCGATTTGTTGAGTGTGTCGTTGCACTGGAGTGATGTCCTGCCAGACTTGCTAGAATCATTGGAGCAAGAACAGTCACTGCAAAGCGACGTTTATGAAGCCCAAGCCTTACGCTATCGTCAAGAACCATATCGCCTAAAATTAGCTTATGTGCTCAAGCGATTGGAAAACACTCGCGATCGCAATCTCAGTCTCTACAAACAGGAAACTCCCAAAACTAATGCTCAGATTTATCCCTCTGGAGCCGAGTTTTTAGCCGAATTACAATTAATTAAGCGGAATTTGATTGAAACAGGTTTAAATTGCCGTGATTTAGAAAATCTGATTTGTCAGGTGGAGATTTTTGGCTTTAAGCTGGCTGAATTGGATATCCGTCAGGAATCAACTCGCCACTCAGATACGATTGATGAGATTCTGCAATATCTCAAAATATTACCCCAACCATACAACGATCTCTCAGAGTCAGAACGAGTGGATTGGCTGGTAGGAGAACTCCAAACTCGTCGTCCTTTAATTCCTGGAGAACTACCATTCTCTGACAAAGCTAATGATGTGATTGAAACATTCCGCATACTGCGATCGCTACAGCGGGAATTTGGTCTCAAGATTTGCCAAACTTACATTATTAGTATGTGTCGCGAAGTCAGCGACGTTTTAGAAGTCCTGTTACTGGCGAAAGAAGCCGGACTTTATGATCCTGGTTCAGCGGTGGGGACGATTCGGGTAGTACCGCTGTTTGAAACGGTCGAAGATTTGCAACGCTCGGAAAGCGTGATGCAGAAGCTCTTTGCCTTGCCATTGTACCGTGCTCTCTTAAGCGGTGGTTATGAGTCCTTCCATGAGTCTAATCAAAATTCAGCCCTGAATACTCAACACTCGCTTCAAGAAGTGATGTTAGGTTATTCTGACAGCAACAAAGACTCCGGCTTTTTAAGCAGCAACTGGGAAATTCACAAAGCCCAAAAATCACTCCAGAAAATAGCTGAAGGCTTCGGTGTCGCACTGCGAATATTTCACGGTCGTGGCGGTTCGGTGGGACGCGGTGGTGGACCAGCTTATGAGGCGATTTTAGCTCAGCCTGGTAATAGTATCGACGGACGCATCAAAATTACAGAACAAGGAGAAGTACTCGCGAGTAAATACTCTCTCCCAGATCTGGCTTTATACCATCTAGAAACGATTACCACCGCAGTCATTCAGGCTAGTTTGTTGCGGACAGGATTTGATAATATCCCCGAATGGAATGAGATTATGGAAGAACTCGCGGCGCGATCGCGTGTTCACTATCGAGCGTTAATTTACGAGCAACCTGATTTTATCGACTTTTTTCACCAAGTGACGCCGATTGATGAAATCAGTCAACTGCAAATTAGTTCTCGTCCGGCTCGTCGTCAAGGTGGGAAAAAAGATTTGAGTAGCCTGCGAGCAATTCCTTGGGTCTTTAGTTGGACTCAAAGCCGCATACTATTACCATCTTGGTACGGTGTTGGCAATGCTTTGCAAGAATTCTTAACCCAAGAACCAGATGAACACTTGAAGCTGTTACGCTACTTTTATTTAAAGTGGCCCTTCTTTAAGATGGTGATCTCAAAAGCGGAGATGACTCTGGCGAAAGTAGATATCCAAATGGCACGTCACTACGTTCAAGAACTGTCTCATCCTGAAGACAAACCTCGGTTTGAACTTGTATTCGAGCAGATTGTCAATGAATTTAATCTGACTCGCGATATTGTCCTCCAAATTACCAACCACCAAAGTCTATTAGATGGCGATCCTGTACTACAACGTTCTGTGCAATTACGCAACCGTACAATTGTCCCGTTAGGTTTTTTACAGGTGTCTCTACTTAAAAGACTACGGGAATCCCGGTTAACTGCAACCACAGGTGTCATTCACTCGCGTTATAGCAAAGGCGAATTACTACGTGGTGCCATGTTAACGATTAACGGGATCGCTGCTGGAATGAGAAATACTGGTTGATGCACTCTGACTGATGACTGTGGAGAAGCATGTTGCATCTCCACAAGTTATTTTAAGCCGATTCCGTCTGACGGTAATCCAAACTTTCCCAAGAGTCAGTACTAGTATCAAAATATCGCCAGCCTCCTTCCGTGCCGTCTCGGTAACAAAAGAGGGTGCGATCTTTAGTCACATCCTTTTGAGTTAAAAAATAGACGATATCCCGGAACGGATAAGTCTTACGACTCAATCGTTTAGCAACAGCTTGATTCGGACATTCCACGATAAAAACTGGTTGTCCGTCGAGATGAGCTATTGAGAAGAAGCACATCCGCAGGATGGCTCTTAGCCAACTTTCCGCGTTCCCAAAATAGTCGTTAATGATTCTGTTAGTCAGAGCCTTTTCTAGGGAACGGTCTTTGTGATGGATACTGGGGGAATCAAACATGGCTGCCCTTATAAGTACACCGTTGGTTTGAGATTAAACTATAAGCTGTAATTAAGACAAGTACATACGTAAACAGATACTAGCACTGCTATTATTTATCTTCACTGCCTTGGAGGCAAATCAAGGTAAAATTCATCCATAAAGATTTAAAAATATCGCCATGTCTGTTTCTCATAACCCAGATACGCAAGCCACTACAGGCGCTGATGCCATTGATGTCGCCATCGCCTCAAGAAAAGATTTTGACGGTTCTGCCATTCCTACTGCCAAGCTAGAACTATATGAGAAAGTCATGGCGCTTGAGAGTGGTAGACAGCGCAGTGGCGTTTCCAATACTATGCGATCGCGCATCGTCCGGATTGGTGCTAAACACATTTCCCAAGCCGAACTCGACCAAATGCTGACTACTGCCGATTTTGCTCCTTTAAAAGAAAAAGAAATCGCTTTTTACTACGCTGGGAAGTAGTGAATAGGGTGTTGGGTATTGGGTATCGGGTGTGGGGAAAAAACTTCTATTATGGACGGAAGTTTTTCTTGAATCATCGATAAGCTTTGGCTATAAGATACGGCTCAAACCGCTGGTGGACTTATAATTGCAAGTGCAACCCAAAAGAGGGGTGAAGCATTAGGAGTTGAAGAGATTCTGGTTTGATCCTTTGAATCTCTCATCCAAGTGTTCCACCCCTAATTTTTGGCATATGCGCTCTCAAAAAATTTCACTCTTTATGTCATTCTTTTAAAACCGCTTAAAGAAGATAAAATAGCCCTGAAAAAACTAGCTTCAAGGTAACTTTTTAAATAACGATGATTTTTCATTAAATCTTTTTAAATAATTGACAAACTTATCATAGAGAAGTTATTTTGGGTGGAATTAATCAGTATTTGCTAATATTTTTAGTGCTCAGATTTGAGAGCATTTACGTAATTTCCGATGAAAAACAAAGATTAGGTAAATGTTCGGATTGACCTGATGACACTGACGTAGACTCACGGATAAGATACGGACATGAGTGCAAAGCAGCATTCGTTTAAACAACTTGATTCGTTAAAAACTCGGAAAATTGAGAACTAAATATATGTCAAAGCTCAACCTTGTCGCCACCGCAATTTTTACATCTACTTTGAGTTTAAGTATTGCTACAGGAATGCCAGCTGCTCACGCTAGTTCTTTAGTTCCTCAGCAAGAAGGAGAAATTATACTGACAAATATTGAATGTATCGCGAGTATCTGTCTCAATACTTTAGGCTACACAGTAACTTCTCTGCCTTACGCTGCTACACAAACACCACAATACGGACTCAGCCGTTTGTTTGTCGATAATAGTGCAACTGCAAACAATTGGGGTTTTGGGATTTCATTTCCTCTAGTTGATGCTGGTACCAACCCACCTCAAAATCAATATTGGTTTCGTCCTGTAGCTTACCTAGGTGCTCAGGCTGATTCTCTACCAAAACCAACTAGTACGCCTGCAGAACACAGCAACTTAGAAATTGGTCGATTTCAGTTTGACTTTAAACAAACAGTATCTGAACTCAAATTAAATTTCTTAGATGTCGAAGCCGCTAACTTTAGCGGTATTTTGTCAGTCAATGGCAAGACTTTGACAAACTTATTACCTGCAGGTTCTAACGATAGCATTCAATCATTGACACTCAAAAATGTAGATTCATTTGTTGTACAACTGGGTAAACCAGATTATAGCAGTCCTTCCAGCACTGGCGATGGTGTTGATTTACAAGTCGTCGTTCCAGAACCGACAAATACAGTTGGGTTCGTGGCGTTAATTTTCGGAATTCTGGGATTACGGAGAAACAAAAAAGTTACAACCGCAGCTTAAATCACACTATCCCGGAAACACTTGCGACCAAGTTGCGAAAAGGAAAACTCCTACAGATGCAATTGCCAATAATCCTTGAAGCAGGTTCCCAATTAGGGAACCAACCACAATTCCTAATCCAGCTTTAATCGCTAATCCTAAGTCACGACCGTAAATATATTCACCCACAATCGCGCCTAATAGCGGACCCAGTAAGATCCCTAACAGCGGTCCGCCAAATGGTAATGTTGGTAAAAGTCCAAAAAATCCCAGCACTAAGCCGACAAATGCGCCAATTTGTCCCCATTTACTAGCACCAGCAGTTTGTGCGCCTAAATAACCAGCAAAGAAGTCAACTCCAATACTCAGCAACAAAACGATCGCGGTGACAATTAATGGTGTACCAATTGCCGCAAAGGAACCTTGAAACAGTCCCCAAAGCGCGATCGCAATTAAAATCAAGCTAGCTCCTGGTAATGCTGGAACCACCGCGCCGACAATCCCCACAAGCATAACCAAAACTAATAACAAATAAACCGCAATCGGTAGCCATTCAGGATTTTGCATAAATTTTTCAGATATAAAATGGGGGAGTGCTCTAGAGTGCTCCTCTTTTTCTCGATTGTCTCTTTGCAAGACTCTATTCTTAAGATAAAGTCAGAGCTAATTTATCAGCTATTCCCGCGATCCAATTTTCATCTTGCTTGGTGTAACTACGTGGTGCGTCTGCTCCTAAAATCAAGATGCCTTGATTTCCGAGTGGCTGACAAATCACACCTTGAGTGTTTTCCGGCAAATAATCAAATTCTGTCCGACCTGGATAGACTTTGAGATCGACTAGATAAACGGGCTTATGGATTTCTAACACCCGCTTTAAAATCGGTCCCGGCTTCACGTCTGGGTTAATCCCTAAGATGCCGCGCCGTAACAAAACTTTACCTTGATAGTACACCACAAGCGATCGCGTCACAGTGTTAGTTAACAACAAATGTGATGCCCAGGCTAGTTCAGTTTTTACAGTTTGAGATAATTCGGACGCTAGTTCAAAACCTTCCTCGCCGATAAGTTTGACTGTATCTGGCGTTCGCGATTGCACTTGTTGCCACAATAAACCTGTCAAGATCAACACTGCACAAACAATTACTCCCAAAGCATCTGTACGCGCTTGAGAATCAGTCAGATTTGGCGTCAACACCCGGTTAACTAGCAATAAAAAACCCGCTAAAGAGCCAACAACAATGGGTAGACGCCGTAAAACTCGGTTGGGATCTGGTTTAGCCATAGTTTTTTGGGAGGAGTGCTCCCCCTCCCCCACTGTCTTTACTCCTCTCCTGGCTCAATAATCCGTTGGAACAGATATCCAGTACCCCTGGCGGTGAGAATTAACTCAGGATTGCTGGGATCGTCTTCTAGCTTTGCTCGCAGACGGGAGATATGTACATCGACCACACGGGTATCTACATGGCGTTCTGGGGTGTATCCCCACACTTCCTGCAAAATTTCTGAGCGGGAAAAAGCTTCTCCAGAACGGCTGACTAGCAATTCTAATAAACTAAATTCCATTCCCGTCAGCCGAATGCGTTCGTCGCCTTTGTAGACTTGACGCTTGTTGGTATCGATTCGCAAATTACCAACATGGATCACTCCGGAACTGGGGATACCAGAGGTTCCGGTTTTGTCTACCCGTCGTAGCACTGAACGAATGCGGGCTTCTAGCTCTTTGGGAGAAAATGGTTTAACGACATAATCATCAGCGCCCAACTCTAGCCCAGTGATGCGGTCAGCCACGTCACCTAAGGCTGTTAGCATGATGATAGGGACATCTGATTCCTTACGTAACTCTTGACAAACACCGTAGCCATCCAGCTTCGGCATCATCACATCCAAAACTACCAAGTCAGGAGTGGATTTGCGAAAAGTCTCCAAAGCTTCTTCGCCATCAGCAGCGGTGACTACATCGTAGCCAATCATCGACAGCCGCGTTTCCAGAATCCGGCGAATGCTAGCTTCGTCGTCTACTACCAGGATTTTTTCTTTATGGCTTTCCAAACTCAATAGCGCTCCTCGACGGAATTCTTCAACATTAATTTTTCGTACTATTTAACTAAATGTATCACTGTATGCAGTGAGTTGAAAAAAGCCGTAATTCTCACCAATCCTGGATTTCAGAGCTTGGCAATCTTTAAGAAATGTTGCGTTGTTTTAAAAATTAAAAAATGGCTAAGCCTAGAACTTATTACGTTTGTAACGAATGTGGCGGTGAATCTCCTCAATGGTTTGGGAAATGTCCTGCCTGCGGCACCTATAACTCTCTCGAAGAACAGTTAGAAGCAGTGCCCACAGCCACTTTACCAAGTCGAGGTGTTGGCAGGCAAGTCCAGTCCGCGAATGGGAAAGTCGCGAAAGTCGCAAAAGCAAGATACTCTTTGACATTTGACCAAATTAGCGATCGCCAGTTAGAGCGTTGGCTTTCTGGTTACGAAGAATTAGATCGAGTGTTAGGCGGTGGGATTGTACCGGGGTCTTTGGTTTTGATTGGCGGCGATCCGGGAATAGGTAAATCTACTTTAATGCTACAAGTTTCCAATCAACTAGCACTTCGTCACCGTGTGCTTTACGTTTGTGGCGAAGAATCGGGACAACAAGTAAAATTACGCGCCTCTCGCTTAGGGGTGGCAAAACCGTTAGAGTTGCCAGAAGGAATCACGATTGATGTGGAGCCGGTGTCTGCTCCCGGCAAAAGAGATGCGTGTGCCGATTTGTACGTATTACCAGAAACGGATTTAGAAGAGATTTTGCGGGAAGTGGACTCGCTCAAGCCAGATGTAGTAGTGATTGATAGTATTCAAACCGTGTACTTTCCCGCTTTGACATCGGCTCCTGGCTCCGTAGCGCAGGTGCGCGAATGTACAGCTGCATTGATGCAGGTAGCCAAGCGCGAAGACGTGACGATTTTGCTGGTTGGACATGTGACCAAAGAAGGGGCGATCGCTGGACCAAAAGTGTTGGAACACTTAGTAGATACAGTGTTGTATTTTGAAGGTGCTAGGTTTGCTTCCCATCGGTTATTACGCACAGTAAAAAACCGCTTTGGTGCAACTCACGAAATCGGCATTTTTGAAATGATAAATAGTGGTTTGCGAGAAGTCCCCAACCCATCAGAATTATTTATCGGTAATCGTGATGACCCAGCGCCAGGGACAGCGATCGTTGTTGCTTGTGAAGGGACGCGTCCGATTGTGGTGGAATTACAAGCTTTAGTCAGTCCCACAAGTTACACTTCACCACGTCGGGCAACTACTGGTGTCGATTACAACAGACTACAGCAAATTCTCGCAGTCCTAGAAAAACGCGTCGGCATTCCTTTATCCAAGTTAGATTCTTATGTCGCCTCCGCTGGTGGGTTGAATGTCGAAGAACCGGCGGTAGATTTAGGCATCGCCATTGCCGTAGTTGCTTCCTTCCGCGATCGCGTCGTCGATCCTGGTACAGTCTTAATCGGCGAAGTAGGTTTAGGCGGACAAGTGCGATCGGTTTCGCAAATGGAACTGCGGTTAAAAGAAGCCGCGAAACTAGGATTTAAACGCGCGATCGTTCCCAAAGGACAAAAACTGCCGGAAATAAACAT
>JBBQRU010000056.1:0-30076 GCA_038214545.1 Cyanophyceae cyanobacterium
TGAAGGGAAAAATGCTAATTCCGAAGTTTTCACCACAGGAATGCTTTCTTTCGCTGAAGCCGCCTTACAAGCCGCTGGGGTGAAATACCCGCGAGTTGGGGGAAACCAGATTAATTACTTTGGTCCTGGAGGTACGTTTGAGTCGATTCCTTTTTGGTATGTTCTCGATCCTGAATCTTGGAACAGCAATTTACAAGGGGGTAAGGTTTTTCAAAACAAGATTGTGCTGATTGGCGGTACAGCAGCTGTGCAGCACGATTTTCACTCTACACCTTTCGCCGATAGCTGGCTGTATCCGCAACCAATGTCGGGAATCGAAGTTCATGCAAATGCTTTAGCGACTTTGATGACAGGTCGAGCAATTAAGCCAGCAATCCCTTTCGCCCCAGTGCGTGGCTTGTTTGTGTTTGGATTAGTTGGTGTAACTTTTTTTGGGATTGTGAAATGTAGCAAACGCGGTTTGAGCCGTTTTGGGTGGGCGATCGCTTCGGCGGCGGCTTGGTGTACTGTGAGCTATGTCGGATTTGTTTATGGTCAGTTAATTTTGCCGACGGCTGTACCAATGGTAGCTTTAGCCCTCGGTGGTCTTTCATACTTAGGAACTGGCGCGGCGCGACAAAGCCTGAAAAAGAATCAATTAGTGAATATATTTAAAAAATATGCATCTTCGCCAATCATCCAAGAGATTGTCAGCCAACAAGACGACTTGCAAGAAATAATCAAAGAGCGAGATCTGGCGGCAACGGGAAAAATTCTAGCTGGACGCTACCAAATTGTCAAAGTTCTCGGTTCCGGTGGATTTAGCGAAACCTACGTAGCCGAAGATACCCAGCTTCCCGGTAATGCATTGTGTGTAGTCAAACAACTCAGACCAGCTAGCAATAAACCAAAACAATTAGAAATTGCCCGACGCCTATTTAAACTAGAGGGACAAATGTTACAACTCTTGGGGAAAAATTCTCAAATTCCCCAACTTCTGGCTTATTTTGAGCAACAAGAAGAATTTTATCTCGTCCAAGAGTTGATCGTTGGTCATCCTTTAAATAAAGAATTACCATCCGGCAGACCGATCGACGAAGCTAAAGTCATTGAGATTTTACAGGATTTATTGCCTACCCTGGCATTTGTCCATCGCCACGGTGTAATCCACCGAGATATTAAACCCAGCAATATCATTCGGCGACATGCGGACAATAAGTTAGTGCTGATTGACTTTGGTGCTGTCAAAGAAGTTACAACCCAAATATTACAGGAAGGGCAAACCAGTTATACGATTGGGATTGGCACTCAAGGCTATGCACCCAACGAGCAAAGTAATGGTCGTCCGCAATACTGTAGCGACATTTATGCTGTTGGCATGATTGGGATTAAAGCCTTAACTGGAAAATCTCCCCATGAGTTAGATTTTGATGCTCAGGGAGAGTTGAAATGGCAACATTTAGCAAATACCACTTCTCCCATTGCGGCTATTCTCAGCAAAATGGTGCTTTATGACTTCAATGCACGATATCAGTCGGCAACAGAGGTTTTATTGGCACTGGATCAGATAGTACCAATCAAAGAGGATTCGTACTTAGATAATGAATCGACAGAGAGTTTATTTGTGGAAGATTCAGACACGCCAACGATTCCTTGGAATAGCAAATCGCCAGATATTGACTAAATAATTACAATTACTCAGATACTTTCAGGTCGAAGTTCTCAGGAACTGTGCTGAGATTTTCAGCGGAGAATTAAAATGCTGTCTAAACAGAAGGACGCGGTGATCGTTCAGGTCCTGGCGATGGAGTTTCCGGCTTAGTTGGTACTGGCGTTGGAATAGGTGTTGGTGGGGGTGTGGGGATGGGCGTGGGGATGGGCGCGGGAATAGGTGTTGGTGGGGGTGTGGGGATGGGTGTGGGAATAGGTGTTGGGATGGGTGTTGGTGGGGGTGTGGGGATGGGTGTGGGGATGGGTGTGGATGGCGGACTTTGTATTGTTACTGGAGCAGGAAGAGGGGTGGGGACGGGCGAAGGTACAGGTATAGGAGAGGGTAGGATTGTTGGTAACGGTTTTGATGCTGTTTCCGGTATCGGTGTTGGGGTGAGTACTGGTACTGGTGCGGGTGCAGGTGAGTTTCTAACTGGTTTGCTGAGAGAATCTTGAAGAATATTGGTTTGAATTTGTCCGCTTTCGATCGCTGAGTTGATTGGTGTACTTTTAGGGATAATGTTAGGTGAAAAAGTAACACTCATCTGGACAAAAGGCGGGTTAACAATTACATCTGTACCGGCGATTGGGGATTGTTCAGCTAAAGCGGCGATTGTTTCCGCGCGTACAAGATCGAGTTCTGGATCGGACTTGACTACACGACTTTTACCATTTAGATTCAGTTCTTGAACTAACTCACTGGTATTATAAAATGTTGCTAGATCGAATTCATATATACCTTGAATTTTATTTTTAACCAGAACAATTAACTGACCTGCTTTCAGTTCTTGTTTTTCCGAAGCATTTTCGTTCGCAACCTGAATATGGCTGTTAGTCAGTGCTCCGATAATGGTTGTATCTGTTTGCTGGTCATAACGCACAAATAACGCTGAACCCCGAATGGATGCAGCGGCATTGGGCGTCTGTATTCGTGTTTCGCCGCGTCCTGGAGGAATCAGTAACAGAGCCGTTCCGTTAGAAAGTGTAAAATTGCGAGTCTTCGGCAAAAACCGAAAAACTGTCCGTTCACCAATTCGTGCCAAAGTGCCATCGTTGAAGCGTAAGTCGGCAAGGGAGGAGCGACCTGTCGCTAATCCATCTCCAGGAACAATTGCATCTGATGTACGTGCCTTACGTACAGGAAGATTTTTTGGTAACAGTTGTACCAAATTACGGATGTTTTGGATAAAAGCTCTAGTCAAAGGAGTTTCCGCACTGGCGCTATCACTAAGCACAGGTAGTGCGATAAAACCCCACAACACGATCGCTATCAATGGGAGAGACTTGCGAGACATAGCTTGTGGCATCAGATGGCGTAATTGGTCACGAGGCAGTAAAATTAGATTTTTTGCTTTTTCCGGTTTATAGCCCATTAATGTTATAGCAAGTTTCTTTACGTAATTGTCCTGAAGCTTTTCACAAAATTCAAATTTTTAATCCCAAAATATACTATATATAAATTTCTACTGATCCGGATTTTGACAGAATAGGGATACATTATTTAAATTGGGTGCCACCATTCCGTAACGGTAATGTATAAAAAACATTTTTTGTGGCTAACATCTCTCGTAAATACACTGTAACATTGGACACGCACTGCTGCCAGCGCTATTTTCTCAGACAATTGTGTCAGCACAGATATGCTTGGAAAAAATTAGTTTGTTGGCTAGCGTTTGCTGGCTGTGGAACAAGTTGGGCTTACATTGACTTACATGCAGGCGCTGCGGCGATCAGTAATTCTTGCAGCCGTTGGCGGCTGGTGGGCGCAACTTCCGCTCTCTTAAAGCAACCGGGTGAGATTGCACAATGGCGCTGCTTAACAGCTCAATTGCCAGCCGCGTATAGTAAGGTCAGCTGCGCGATAGCGCATCAGCGAAGCGTTAGCGTAGCGAAGCCGAAGGCGTTAGCCCTTGGCGTTAGCGCTTCATCCCTATGTCCTGCGGACACGCTACGCGAACGGGATATCGCGCAGGAGAACCACCACAAGACAACAGCACATCCAAACAATCTACCTTTAAAAAACACCGCCAACTTTAATCAAGGGATTGCTCAAAACGCTTCACCACTCAGGAGTAAAGAGGACGAACCGCCGCTGATTACGCTTGCAGATAAACCACCGCTACCAGAGGCTAGGGAACCAACGCCGCCACCAGTTACCTCTACGAAGGTAGAAGCCCCCGATATACCTAAAGATATTCAACAGAAGAATAACCCGCTACAGCTAGAAGTACAGCCAAGCCAATTGCAATCCCCGGCTTCTGCACCTGGTAGCGATCAGCCTCATAAACCAGACACTCAAGGCACTGATGAGTTAGGAACCCTACGACTGCGAGGGCGAAAACCTGGAAATGCTGATTATTTAAACGAAGAATTAGGAGTTTTACGAGTCAGAGAAAGGAAAAAACCACCATCACAATTAGAAACAACTGTGCCTCCTCGTTTTCAAAGCGTGGGTTATTTGCTGGCTAGGGTTGGCTATTTCCAAACAAGTAATATTTTTTCGAGTCTTCATCCAGTTAACGATAGTTTATTTTGGTCGGGACTAACCCTCACATCTGTGCCTTTGTCACTTGGACCGAAAACTTCGGTACTTGCCTCCGTTGATGGCTATCTGTATCGCTACGTAAATAAATCTCGTTACAATTACAACATGGTAAAATTTAAGGCGGCGATTCATCAGCAGTTAAATCAGCAAATGTACGGAGAGATAGGGTGGAGCAATCAAAAATTGTTTACTGCCGAAAAAGGAGTTCGCTTCTTCGACGAGAATTCCTTAAATTTGACAATCGGCAGGCGAGACGCCCTGACTCGTAAGTTATTTCTAGATAGCTTATATGAATTTCGTGTTTCCTCTTCCGATCCGAGTAGCCGCAATCGCATGATGAATTCTTTGTGGCTGTCGTTGAGCTACTACTTGCAACCAACGTTGCAAATTGGACTTGACTATCAGTATGTCTTGTCAAGCTTTAGCGATCAGCCACGAGAAGACCAAAATCATCTGCTCCTCGGTCATTTAGTCTACGGCATATCCGCCAGTAGCAATGTCAGTATTCAAGGAGGTCTAGGTAATGGTAGTTCTACCGATAGAAACATCAATTTTGATAGTTTGTTCTTCACTGTCAATTACAATTTGGAACTAGGACAGTTTTAGCTATAAATAAGAGCACCAATCGCTCCAACTACCAGCGTAAAGCTTGCCCTGAATACCGGCTACTTTCAAAGACAGTAAATTTACGCAAGCGGTAACACCAGAACCGCAGTAAACCAGAATTTCTGGAGAACCGGCGATATTTTCCCATCGCTGGCGCTGTTCCTCTGGAGAACGTAAGTAGCCCAGTTCATGCGTCACCTCTTGCCAAGGGTAGTTAACAGCACCAGGAATGTGACCAGCAATTTTATCAATTGGTTCGCGCTCGCCGCGATAGCGATCGCCCTCCCGTGAATCTACCAATACGACCTCTAGTGAATCTTGACAATTTTTAACATATGCCATATCTACAACCGATTCTGTTTGTAGCTGAGGGAGAAAAGTTGCCATCTGCGGTGCTGGAATCACATCTGTGACAGGATATCCAGCATTTTGCCACGCGGTAAAACCGCCATCTAAAATCGCTACTTGCTGATGTCCTAAATAGCGTAACAACCACCACAAACGAGCAGCAAAGGCAAAGCGCGAATCATCATAGGCGACAACTAAAGTGTTTGACGTTATACCCATTGCGGCAAGTTTTTTAGCTAATTCTGTGGGATCGGGGAGAGGATGTCTACCTCCATGCTTTTCGACTGGACTGGAAAGATCCCGATTTAAGTCTAGATAATGTGCGCCAATGATGTGACTCTTTTGGTACTGCTGTTGTCCTAAGTGCGAATCAGCGAGCGAAAAGCGGCAATCAACAATAATCACTTGTTGGTCCAAGTGTTCATAGAGCCATTGAACCGAGACAACATCAGGAATGTTTTGCATAAAAAATTGCCGAGATGGTGAAATATCTGAGAATAATCCATTGTAAAATTTTTGCTTGTGAGGAGATAGCGTACCTTAAGGGAACGCGAAGCTATCCTGTCAAAGAAAGAAAATTTAAGTGTTTTCACTTAAAGGCACAAGTCAGACATTAGTTTATGCTAGTGTGCTTACTATTGTTCACAATCAGTTGAGCAGTCTTCTTAAATCTCTAACTAAACGTGATTGTACATCCTTCAAAGGAGATCATCATAAAAATTGCTTCAAAAAATCCGATTTACCATCCAATTTGTCGCTTTCCGTATAGGTTTATTAAATAAATTAACCTAGTAATTACTTGTGTAAATTGGTCGATATCTAGTAATTTTTTAATGCGGGAGTGATAACTTCATCTTAGCTTTAATATCATCCTAGTATGTACATATTTAGGTCTAGATAAATATCCGTAAAAAACCTGATTTACGAATAGGAGCAATTGATCGTAATGTATTTGTTAGCAGAAAAATTTGACAGTAATATCCCCGATGTCTCGCTCGCGATCAAAGATATTACGCTGGTTGTAACTTGAACAAGCGGTGATCATAGTGTCAAACGGATAACTGGAAATTTACGCCCACATCATACTTTAATAATGAGTCGGTGATCAAAAATCCTTCTTCTGCTAACTGTTTCTCCTACCTTGGAGCGCCTTTGTGAATCAACGGATATGCCAGCTTACAGGATCTACCCAACAAGCGGTTAGTGGCTCAAACCCCCTGAATCAATTAAATGTTATCGGTGCTAATCATTGCCTAATCCCTCAAACTTTAGATTTTCGCCTTCCTCCTGACGAGAAAGACAAGATTAAAACAATACCAGTTCCTTCCGGGGACAAGCCGCAAGTGAATTATAGTTACAATTCCTTTGCATCCACATCCCTTCTAGCCCAAACAGCAACAGTGACCTGCGATGAAGATGCTGCAAAAATTCTTATTGTTGACGACCATCTCGCCAGCCGTATGGCTGCTGCCGCTGTTTTAGCGATGGAAGGTTATGAAGTAATGGAAGCAGATAGCGGTCCTGTAGCGCTCAAACTAATAGCTCAAAGCCAACCAGATTTAATTTTGTTAGATGTGATGATGCCTGGGATGGATGGGTTTGAAGTGTGCAGTTTGCTAAAACAAGACCAGCAGACCAGGCTAATTCCAGTAATTTTTATTACCGCGCTGAATGACAAGCGATCGCGGATTCGCGGAATTGAAGCCGGTGGAGATGATTTCTTAAGCAAACCTTTTGATCGTGTTGAATTGGCAGCACGCGTTCAGTCGTTAGTGCGGCAAAAACGTCTGAATGAAGACTTAGACCATGCGGAACAAGTATTGTTTTCCATTGCCAGAGCGATTGAAAGTCGCGACCCAAACACAGGCGACCATTGTGAACGGCTGTCTAAACTCGGCAAAGCTTTTGGTGAATATATGTGTCTCTCGCGGACTGCACTCCGGGATTTGATGTGGGGTGGCTATCTGCACGATATTGGTAAAGTCGGTATTCCTGACGCTGTACTACTCAAATGCGGCAAACTCACAGAAGCCGAGTGGAAGACGATGAAGCAGCATGTGCTGATTGGCGAAAGAATTTGCCAGCCGCTAAGGACAATGCGGGGTGTAATTCCGATCATTCGCCATCACCACGAGCGTTGGGATGGGTCAGGTTATCCTGATGGATTGAAACAAGAAGAGATTCCCTACTTAGCGCAAGTGTTTCAAATTATTGATATTTACGATGCTCTCACCAGCGAACGACCTTATAAAGTTGCCTTTAGCCCTACCGAAGCGATCGCTATCTTGAAAGCTGAAGTAGAGAAGGGGTGGCGTAACCCTAAATTAGTCGAGCAATTCCAAGAATTTATTCAGATTCATCAGGAGTGGTGACAGGGATTACAGAGATCATGATTTTTGTGGATAGAGATCGTGATTTACGCGTGTTATAGCTGATATCATTTGAGCCGACATTTTAAATTAACGGCGCGTGAAGGCGCATGCTGATAGCTAATTATGGTAGTCGTAGCAATTCTAGCGGCGGGACGCGGAACACGAATGAAATCGGACTTACCCAAAGTTTTACATTCTTTGGGTAGGCAATCGCTAGTCGAACGAGTTATAGATAGTTGCCAGGTAATTTCGCCTACACGGCAAATACTGATTGTTGGGTATCAAGCTGAGCGAGTCAAAGCCGGGATGCAGTCAATTCCCAATTTGGAGTTTGTGCTGCAAAGAGAGCAATTAGGTACGGGTCATGCCATCCAGCAATTACTTCCTCATCTAGAGGGTTACACTGGTGATCTGTTGATTTTAAGCGGGGATGTGCCATTGCTACGTCCCGAAACGCTGCAAAATCTGTTGAAAACACATACAGAGCATCAGAATGCTGCCACCATTCTCACCGCTGTGTTGAGCAACCCCAAAGGCTACGGACGGGTATTTTGTAACGGTGACAATATTGTGCAACACATCGTGGAAGACAAAGATTGCACAACTGCTCAAAAACAGAATTGCCGCACTAATGCTGGAATTTACTGCTTTCGTTGGCCGGAGTTGTCAAAGGTACTACCACTTTTGTCAGCAAATAATGCCCAAAAAGAATATTATTTGCCAGATGCAGTCGGAATGGTTGAACCTGTGATGGCAGTGGATGTCGAGGATTACCAAGAAATTCTCGGGATTAACGATCGCTTACAGTTAGCCACTGCTGATGATATTTTGCAGCAACGGGTGAAGGAAAAATGGCTGATGGCAGGGGTGACTCTGATTGATCCGGCAAGTATTACGATTGACGAAACAGTGCAATTACACCCGGATGTGATTATTGAACCCCAAACTCATCTCAGGGGAAATACGGTAATTGAATCCGGTAGTCGGATCGGACCCGGTAGTTTAATTGAAAATAGTCATTTGGCTGCAAATGTAACCGTACTATATTCGGTAATTACTGATAGCACTGTCCAAGCCGGAACCCGGATAGGTCCGTATGCCCATTTACGCGGTCATGTAGAAGTTGGGTCTGGATGCCGGATCGGTAATTTTGTGGAACTGAAAAATAGCAAATTAGGCGATCGCACGAATGTCGCTCATTTGTCTTATTTAGGTGATGCCACATTAGGCGATCGCGTGAATATCGGCGCTGGCACCATTACCGCCAATTATGATGGGGTGAAAAAACATCAGACCAAGATTGGCGATCGCACAAAAACTGGTTCCAATAGCGTTTTAGTTGCGCCACTAACCCTCGGAGCCGATGTGAATGTTGCTGCTGGCTCGGTGGTGACAGAAGACGTACCAGATAACGCTCTCGTGATTGCCCGCGCTCGTCAGGTAGTGAAACCTGAGAGAGGGGGAGTGAAAGAATAGGGGGAGGGAAGGGGGGATAGCCCCCCACTCCTACTCCTTAGTCCCTACCTGCATAGAGTCGGCAATTTCCAGGGTATCGCCAATGTTTTCGCCGTCGTGGTAGGCGGCGAGGAGGACTTCACTGGTTTTACCCCAAGAGATTGCGCCTGTGGCATCCAGAGCGATCGCGCCTAAATCGCGTTGATGCTCGCAGCATTCAGTAAAGGAGCGCTGCATTGCTTTGTCTAAAGACATGCCATCGGTGACACGGATCACAATTCTGGCAGCTAAGCACTCATCAATGATGTCTTCACCGATGCCAGTGCAACTTACTGCTGCGTGTTTTGTTGCGTAATTACCAGCCGGCATCGCGGAATCACTGACACGTCCAATCCGTTCAAAGCCTTTGCCACCTGTTGATGTGCCGACGGCTAAATTTCCATTAGTATCTAAAGCTACAACTCCAATGGTGCCGCGTCCGGCGTTACTGGTGGGGCTGACTTCCGACTCGGAGATGACCCCAGCCATTGTTTTGGTAAAATTCTGCTGTCGCTCTTGAATCCACTCTTGCAAG
Organism: Cyanophyceae cyanobacterium; assembly: GCA_038214545.1. Classification (GTDB taxonomy): domain Bacteria; phylum Cyanobacteriota; class Cyanobacteriia; order Cyanobacteriales; family Nostocaceae; genus JBBQRU01. The sequence continues at coordinate 9,590 of JBBQRU010000056.1, forward strand.
CGCGAGTCAACCAAAGCGTCATAGCTGAGAATTTGCAGTTCGCGCACTAGTTCGGCTGAGCCATAATCGGACAGCACTCGGTCAGCAGAGTTTTGTAAAGCTTGCGCTAAATCAATCGGGTGTTGGACTCGCGAAACATTGATCACGCCACTAAAGCGCTGACTAGAACCATCCATCAGTGCTGCACTCATCCGAATTTGACCATCAGATTGCAAGACTGAACCAGTTCCCGCATTGAAGCGAGGATTATCTTCCAACATTTGGCAACCATGTACTACTGCCTCGTTTGCACTGGAACCTGCAAGCAGAAGGGCATAAACGGACTCTATGACTTGATAAAGCGATCGGCGTACTACCTCAATTCCGCCTTTACCCTTGAGAGAGCTTCCAGCCCCACCATGAATAATTAACTTAGGTTGCACTCACTTTCTCCATTACTTGGCATTCGCTCTTCGATACTGTCGCTATGTCAGCTTTCTTTTGCTTCTGAGCGACGACGACGACAGCGTTCTGAGCAGTATTTCACTTCATCCCAACAATCTTCCCATTTTTTGCGCCAAGTAAAGGGGCGTTGACAGACTGGGCAGACTTTGGTGGGTAGGTCAGATTTAGCGCGAGCACGTCCCATGTTAAGTTAGCGATATGTACTATTTCTAATTTTAGGCAATTGCTGTGAAAGAAATTGCAGCCAAAATCCGGATCGTGTTGGTAGAACCAGCCGGTCCCATGAATGTGGGCGCGGTCGCCCGCGTCATGAAAAATTTTTGGCTAACTCAGTTGGTATTGGTTAATCCCCAATGCGATCCGTTGTCGCCAGAAGCACTGCAAATGGCTGTACATGCTGATGATATTTTACAATCAGCGGTGCAGGTGAAAACATTGCCAGAAGCTTTACATGGCTGCACGCGAGCAATAGGGACAACGGCGCGGGTGCGTCATGCTGAATCTAGAGGAGTCGAACACCCTCGGACAGCTTTACCCTGGTTATTGGCAGTTAACGAACCTACGGCATTAATTTTTGGTCCCGAATGCCGAGGGTTAAGCAACGAGGAATTAAATTATGCTCAGCGCTTTGTGTTCATTCCCGCTAATGAGCACTATTCGTCCCTAAATTTGGCTAGTGCGGTGGCGGTCTGCTGTTATGAACTTTCCCAGTGCGCCGCAACAAACAAGGAAACTAACAACTATTCACCCAATATCGACCTTGCGCCGTTGGATGCGGTCGAGGGCTATTATCAGCAATTGGAGCATTTATTGCTAAAAATTGGTTATCTTTTTCCGCACACAGCACCTAGTCGGATGGAAAAATTCCGCCAAATATTTAATCGGGCTAGTTTGCAAACGTCGGAAGTCAGGATGTTACGTGGGATTTTAAGCCAGATGGAGTGGGCGCTGAAGCAGAGTGGGGGAGGGGAGGATAGGGGGAGTGGGGGAGTGGGGGAATAGGGGATATGTTAGAAAATTTCACCACAAAATAGGCAATATCACTGTACACTAAACAAAAAAATGGTACTTAGTAGCATAATTACGTATGTAGGTGTTCGAGTGATCACTGTCTATCGCACGACTCAGAGCGAGGGCTAATTGTTTGCCTACAACAATCCGTTGAGGACTCAGTTCGCATTATTGGTAGGAATTTGGATTACTAAGTTAAAACTCTTAAGAGATTATTTAAGTTAATTGCGGTCACAGGGAAATTCAGGAGTGATTTATGATTAGTAAACCGGCACGTAAAAAAGGGACGCCCAAACCAGCCCCAATATTAACCAGTGAGAAAAAAGGGTTTTGGCAGCGAACCTTAAGGTCGGCGAAGCCATTGCGCTCTTCAAGTCAGCGGCGTCCAGAAAAGCAGGCGGAGGCGGCGATGCCAGTGAAGCCACAGGTATCAAAGGGTAACTATCTAAGTCGTTTTTGGCAGCGGAAGCCACGACCAACGGCAGTGGTGGTACCTAAAAGACAACCTCCGAAAAGTCCATTGCCTAAATTTTTAGGACGTAAGAAGCCTCAAGTATCGCCAATTGCTACGCCCAAAAGGAGAGTGCGGAGCAATCCGATGGCAAAATCGGTGATGTATGGTGTACGGTTACTGATTTTAGGGATAGGGATTGGCGCACTCGCGGGCACGTTGTTATCGGTTTTAGACCCAGCTAATCGCATCACCGCTGGAGGAAGCCCCTCAAATCCCGCGAGTAGTGAAAATCAACAGCCAACGACCCAGGCGACGGCTGCGCCATCTGTACTTTTAACTCAAGAAATTACGCCGTTGAAAGCTGCAGTGCAGGAAATGGCAAAAAAGACTCCTAGTCTGACTCCCGGCGTTTTCTTACTGGATCTCAATACTGGCACTTATGTGGATGTGAATGGATCTGAGTCTTTTGCTTCGGCAAGTATGATTAAGTTTCCGGTGCTGGTGGCTTTATTTCAAGATGTGGATGCGGGAAAAATTCGTTTAGATGAAAGCTTGACTGTGGATAAAGCGGCTTTAGCCAGTGGTTCTGGCGATCTCCAATTTAAAGGTGCGGGAATGCAACTCTCCGTGCTCGACACTGCGATCAAGATGATTACAATCAGCGATAACACGGCGACGAATATGCTGATTGCCAAATTAGGTGGCGCGGATGCGTTAAATCAACGGTTTAATGATTGGGGTTTGACTACAACCGCGATTCACAAGGTTTTACCAGATATCGAAGGGACAAATTCTACTAGTCCTAAGGACTTGGCAAATCTGATGGCTTGGGTGAGTCAGGGAAAATTAGTCAGCTTGCAGTCTCGCGATCGCTTGCTAGATATTATGCGCCGCACTGTCAGAGACAATTTGCTACCGTCGGGTTTAGGTCCTGGAGCAATTATTGCCCATAAAACGGGAGATATTGGCGCAATGTTAGGAGATGTGGGGTTGGTCGATTTGCCTAGTGGTAAACGTTATATCGCTGTGGTCATGATCAAACGTCCTCATGACGATCCTCACGCTCAACAACTCATCCGCTCAATTTCTAGTGCCGCATACCAGCAATTTAATCAAGTAGTCGCAAGTCCCATCCCCCAGCAATACGGTCAACCTACACCGCCAACAGGTACTACTGGCTACATACCCTACAGCAGCCCATTACCCATGAGACCGAGCACTGGTTACTCACCGTACAGCAGCAGCCCTCCCGTCTCACCCACAGGTACTACGAGCTACCCACCCTACAGCAGCCCTCCCATCCCCCCAACAGGTATCAGCTACCCTCCATACAACCCCAGTACTATCCATCCCACCTACCCTACTCCTGGTAGTAGTTCATATCAAAGATAATAGTTGTTTGTATAAAAATAAAGAAGCATCATGAAACGAAGATTGTTGGTAACTGGTGGCGCGGGATTTATTGGCTCGAATTTTGTTCATCACTGGTGTCAAGCTTATCCTGATGACCGGGTGGTGGTGCTAGATGCTCTAACTTATGCCGGAAATCAGTCTAATTTAGCAGGTTTAGAAACCAGCGATTTTTGTTTTGTCCGAGGAGATATTAGCGATCGCGCGGTTGTCGATCAATTACTGCTAGCAGAAAATATTGACACAATCGCCCATTTTGCCGCCGAATCCCATGTTGATCGGTCTATTCTTGGACCTGGGGCTTTTGTCCAAACTAATATGGTCGGGACTTTCACCTTATTAGAAGCCTTTCGCCAACACTGGCAGTCAAAAGCGAAACCTGAGGAATACTGCTTTCTCCATGTTTCTACTGATGAGGTTTACGGCAGTCTCGGTATTAACGATTCACCTTTTACGGAAACTACTGCTTATGCTCCCAATAGTCCTTATTCGGCTTCTAAAGCTGGTAGCGATCACTTGGTTAGAGCTTATTATCATACTTATGGGTTGCCAACGGTAATCACTAATTGTTCTAATAATTACGGTCCTTATCAGTTTCCCGAAAAGCTGATTCCGCTAATGTGCATCAATATTTTGCTTGGGTTACCGCTACCAGTTTATGGTGATGGCAAAAATGTCCGTGACTGGCTTTATGTCGGCGATCACTGTACTGCATTGGATGCAGTGATTTGTCGAGGTAACAAAGGCGAAACTTATAATATTGGCGGGAATAATGAGGTAGAAAATATCAGCCTCGTCCATTTATTGTGTCAGCTAATGGACAAATTAGCTCCTTCACTACCTGTGCGCCCGACAGAGAAGCTGATCACATTTGTGCAGGATCGCCCTGGACATGACCGTAGGTATGCGATTGATGCTTCTAAGATGAAAACTCAGCTAGGTTGGTCACCCGCCGTCACCGTCGCCGAGGGTTTGCATCAGACGATTGAATGGTATCTGACTCATCGCAATTGGTGGGAGCCTTTGCTGTCAAAGGAATATCAAGCCTATTACCAACAAGTTTACTCTGAGAATAGGGGCTAAATTATTACTCGTTGATCTGAAAATTTGCGGTAATCAGTAGGTAGGGGAAAAAAAATTAAATTATGTAATAAAATATAAAATCTTTGTACTTGACTTGTAGTGGCTCTACTACAAACCAAGAGTAATTTATTCCACTCACCTACTTGATTGGGTTAAATTACTTTTCTATAAAATAAAAATACTTAAATTCTCTTTTGGGAGAATAAATTTCGCGTTACTTACTGAGAATAATGTAATTTTTTCATGAAGAACCGGGCATAAATATAAATTTTTAGCTTACCTAAGTAAGTTTACTTGTTCTTCACGAAAATATGATTTACAACAATCAAGGTGGACACTGATTTAACAGCAGTCAAAATGTAAGTAAAAGCGTTTGCTAGCAGTATTTACTCCTAGTAAATAAGTTTCTTGCGCCAGCATTTATTGAGTAAAGCCAAGGCATTAATTACGTGAAACTAACGTTGCAACAGTAGCAAATAAAAGCTATTGATTCATGCGTTGTTCTCATAAATATTACTGCCAAAGCGTTTAGCTTTACTGTACGTAAGATAAAGATGTTAAATTTTGTTAGTACTTCTGTGTTCATCAGTTCTTAACATTAATACTTGACTTTATTTAAGTATGAAGTTATCAATGCAAGTAAAGTTACTGTAAAAAACGAATAGTTTTGTATAGCAATCAAATTTAACTACGTAAACTTGTCCAGAGAAAAATCAGGACAAACCAATAGTTGCGTACATTTTATTACCGAGTGATGATCGTAAATCGCTCCAGATTGCTATGACTAATCAGATGCAGTATTCGGATAGGCACAGTTTTGTTTAAGGAAAATAAAGATGTTGAAACACAATGTTGCAGTTAATGTAAACAACTCTAAGTTTTCAATCCCTCCTTCTCAAAGCCGCTCCGTCACAGTCATCATTCCGGCATTGAATGAGGAAGGCAATCTTGAAAGGCTGTTCTCTCACATCGGCGAAACATTCCAGCATCTTGGTTATAGTTTACCTGTACTAGTTATTGATGATGGTAGTACGGATAACAGTCCGGAAATCTTGACAAAACTCAGTCAACAATACAAGTTTTTAAAAGTTATCCGTCACTCTACACGTCGCGGTGTGACTGGAGTGTGGCAAACGGCTTTACCTCATGTGAAGACTGATTGGGTATTCTGGGGACAAGCAGATTTAGAATCCGATCCTCGAACTGATATCCCGCTGCTGATATCCGCTTGTACTTCAGGAGTCGATGCGGTTGCTGGCTGGCGACAAAAACGTGGAGATGGAAAAATCCTCGCTTCGCGAATTGCCAATTGGACATGTCAACGTTTTTTTGGGTTAGAAATCCATGACATGAACTGGATAAAATTAGTCCGACGCGATTTATTAACTCCTCTACCGATTGAGAAAATCACTCATCGCTACCTATTAGCAGTCATCGCCGCGATGGGTTATCGCGTTACCGAAGTGCCTACTCCTTGGCATCCTCGCCACTCGGGTGAGAGTAAATTTGGCAAAAAGCGACTCTTAACATCAGCGATTGATTTTATGAAGGTATGGTTATGGTTTCAAATTGAGAGGCTAACTCGTTGGCGGCGTCCTTCCCCATCGGTGGCGGAAACAAGTTATGTTATGGTTCAGTCAGAAACGGTATCTAAATTTAATTAGTTCTGACATGTCAACAGTATCGTAGTGTTAGCGATAGTACAACCATAAACCTATTAGCTATTAGTAAGTATTGAGTGTATGAATTTGCAAAATCGGCATATCCTTGCTGTTACTTCTGTCTATCCACTGACACCTGACTGCAATCGTGGTACTTTTGTGCGAGAGATTATTGTACGTAGTAGCTCCAGTGCTAGATTTACGGTTTTTGCACCGGCTGACTCAGGTTGTCAAAGTCATGTTTTAGATGGGGTGCCAGTTTATCGCTTTCGCTACTTTTTCAAGCGCTTTGAGAATCTCACAGGTGATGGCGCACCGACTAAGCTGCAAAAACAACCTTTGTATTTACTAGTAGCTGCTTTTTATATAGTTTGTGGTGCGTGGCAGTTGTTTTGGCTATGCCGACGCGAAAAACCAGACTTACTTCATATTCATTGGCCTTTTCCACATGGATTAATGGCAATGCCGGCGAGAATTTTTCTGGGAATACCAATGATATTCAGTTTTTACGGCGCTGAACTGATGTTAATCAACAAATTCAAATTTGTTGACAATATCTTCCGGTGGTTATTGCCAATTACCAGTAAAGTGACAGCAATTTCGTCGTTTACAGCTGGATTAATTCACAAACGTTATGACGTACCACTGACTATTATTCCCTACGGCTTAACTATTGAGCCTAAAGCGTCAAAAAAACAACCGCCGGGAGCAACACCGCGATTACTGTTTGTCGGCAGGCTAGATGAGCGCAAAGGTTTACGCTATTTATTGGCAGCACTACCTTTAGTTTTAGCGACACATCCTGTCCGCTTACGAATTGTTGGCAAGGGAATTTTAGAAGCCGAGATCAAATTACAATGTCAAGCATTGGGTTTAGATAGCGTTGTCGATTTTTTAGGCTTTGTCAGTAAAGAAGAATTAGCTGACGAATATGCTACGTGTGATATTTTTGTCTTGCCAGCGATTTTTGACAGCAAAGGTGATACAGAAGGTTTGGGAATTGTGATGATCGAGGCTTTAGCTCACCAAAAACCTGTGATTGCTAGCGCTGTGGGGGGAATTACGGATGTGATTCAATCTGGGATAACAGGCTTGCTAGTGCCTGAGAAAAACCCTGAAGCTTTGGCACAAGCAATCCGCAAGTTGCTGTCAGATCCGAATCTAGCGGCAGAATTGGGTCGAAAAGGGTGTACTGATATTCAAACCCGATTTAGTTGGGAACAGATTATTCCGATGTGGCAAAATGTTTTTGCTGCAGCACTTGATCCTGCCTCGTCTAATCAGCTTGTAGAAAAATGACTCAATTACATCCCCGATTTTCTCGTGCCGTTTTGACTACTCTGATAGTAGCTCCTTTAGGTGTTATGGGGATTTTGTCTGTAAGCGTGTTATTGCCAGCGATTAAAGATCCGTATTCTAGATTTTACTCTTCTGGTTTAGGTTATCCGGCTTTACAGCGCTTGGCTGGCAAACCAATCAAAGTTCAAACTGTAGCAGTAGTAAAAAAAAGTTTCGAGGATAGTGTTGCGGCACCGGGTGAATCTTTTGCTTTACAATCTGTAAATGTCCGGGCTTTAGTATCAGGACCAGTCGAAAAAGTCTATGTGGTTGAAGGGCAACGAGTAAGTAAAGGTCAACCCTTGCTACAGTTACAAAAGGTAACTTTTGCCGATCGCGTGAATACGGCGCGTAACAATGTAGCGATCGCCGAAAAAACTCTCTCTACTTTACAAAGCGCTACACCCACAAAGTTACAGGAGTTAAAAGCAAATATTTCAGCGGCTAATTCTCGATTGGACGGTGCAAAAACGCAACTGACAGAAATTAATACCCTCGCTGAACAACAACAAAAAACTAGTGTACAGACAGCGACCGAAAAGCTAAAGATTGCTGAAACAAAACTGAAACAAATTAGATTATTAGGACACCAAGGAGCAATTTCTAAATTTCAGCAATATGATATTGAAGATATTTATACAACTCGCAAACAAGAACTGATTGATGCTCAACGCGGAGTGCTAGCTACTAAAACTCAGCAATTTACCAACAAAGATTTTTATATAACAAAAGAAAACGAGCTGAATACTGCCCAGAAAGAACTAGACCAGGTTCAAAAAACTACCGAAAAAGAGCTAGCCGAGGCGCGACTTAATTTAGAAAATCAAAGAATCGCTTTACAAAATGCTTTGATAGATTTAAATAGGACTGTGATTTATGCTAATAATGACGGTCTAGTTAGCCGGGTAAATATCCATCCTGGGGAGATTGTCAATTCTACCAATGGTGGTGATACATTAATTTCTTTGACTCAAGATATTGTTTTTAAAGCTTATATCGACCAAGCGCGACTTGACAGTATAAAAATGGGCGATCACGCTACAGTTCGTTTGGTATCATATCCAGGACGAATATTTAGCGGTCGCGTCATCCGAATTAATCCGACAGTAGAAACTAATGCTCCACCACCCAATCAAGTAAGTGCTAGTCGGCAGTATACTTATTCTGTTTGGGTTGCTGTAAATGAAATCCTGCTTCCACCAGGTTTGCAAGGCTATGTTGAATTTAATCGCGGCAATTCTAGTTTAGTTATTCCCGAAAGTGCAGTGACTCATTTGTCTGGTGGTGAAGGGATGGTTATGGTGGCGCAAGATGGCAAAGCTGTTGTCAAAAAAGTCAAGCTAGGGAGGGTAGTAGACAACCAGCGTTTAGTGTTAGAAGGTTTAACTCCCAGAGAACAAGTTGTCATGACGCCGATCACCTTGAAAAGTGGCGATCGCTTAGAAATTGCCACGCCAACACCAAAGTAATTGCCTATGAAAATCCTGGCTTTACTCCACTTACTTAACCGAGGAAAAATTGTTCTTTTCATCGGCACGTTAATTTTATGTTTAGGAGTAATCTCTCCCTGGTATCGTTTACCAAAAGACATTTTAGAAACATTTAGCACCAGTATTCCCTTGACAAATATTGGTATTATTACCGCTGTCTTGGCTTTAATCGCTTTATTATCTATTTTTAATTACATCAAACACCCTCCCCGCTTAGCTTTTTGGAGCGGATTAATCGCCACATTACTCTTCCCTTATTTCATCACAACTTGGTTTCCAACAGTAGATTTTATCGCTTCAGCTTACTACAACCAAGGGAAAAGTGTCTCTCAGCATGTAGAGCAAAACTTTTCCCAAGTTCAGTCGCAGTGGAAACAAAATATAACTTTAAATCAATCATTAGCACCGACAATAATAGAAGCAATTCCCGATAGTAATTTTTTTCAAATGTCCTCATGGGAGCGAGTGATTTTTGATAGCTTTGGTTATAAAAACAGTATTTTAGAATTTATTGGTAAAGGTTGGAGTTTTAGTCTAATTGGCTTAGTCATTAGTCTAATTGGACTTTATTTAAGAGAAAAACAAATTCTTCAAACTTGGGTACATGATCTAAGTCTATTATTGCCAGCTATTTGTTTATGCTGCGCTCTGATTTTAATTCCTTTCGTTGGTGCCAATATTATTAATACTCAAATCAATACTGACTTTGCTCAAGGTGATTATACCAAAGTTGTGCAGCAGAGCCAAAATCTTATCTCATGGTATCCATCTTTTCAAGGAAATGTCGCTTTTTTAGAGCGATTGGCAAAAGCTGAGTTTTATACAGACCGACCAGATATAGCTTTAATCAACTTTGTTAAAGGGTTAGAAAACTATCGATTGAGTAATTTTCAGTCTGCAGAGGAATACTGGCAAAAATCTTTAGAGTTGCAACCTAATCTTTTTGTGGTTAGAGGCTATCTAGCAGCCGCTATCCTCAATCAGGGCGTAAGTTATCTGGACGATCCCAACAATCGCCAACCGGCTGTAGCCGCCGATATTTTTGAAAAGGCTTTAAGAATTTTCCCCAATCATTTAGAAGCTCTTTATAACTTGATGTTAGCGAGAGTTGTCAATGGCGAATTCTCTCATTCTGCCGATGTTGCTCAACGAATTATTGCCTCTCAGGAATATTTTCAAAACCAGAGGATTGGTTTAATGGGTCAAGCGTATTTACATTTGACTTGGGCTGAGTATAAAAATGGCGATGTGAATAAAGCCTGGGAACGTTATCGGCAATCTGTCGATGCCAAAACTTGGGGTAAAAAGATAGAGGAGCAAAAATGAATCAGTCTGCGCGTTGGCTGTCATTAGGAATGTTATTAACCCTAGGACTGTTACTAGGAATGTTAGGTTTTTCGATGTGGGAAAAAATCCCGACAACTGTAGAACGGGTTGTTTGGTCACCCGCAGCTCAATGGATTGCCCCACAATCACCAACTTACCGTTTTTATACTCGTCACACCTTAAATCTACCTAATCGCGCGGCTGCGGGTTGGTTACGGCTGAGTGCTGATAATGACTTTACTCTTTACGTTAATGGGCTAGTTGTTGCTAGAGAAAACAGTGCGTCAAATAGTTCTTTGGGTTTAAGTGCGGGAATCAGCATCCCGTCTCCAGATTTTAATGACAGCAATCCTTACCAAATTCAAACCGCCAATTATTTAATTGCTAGTTCTCACGACTGGAAGCTGACAACTTATGTAGACCTAACTGCATACCTGCATCCAGGCAAAAATGTGATTGGGTTAGAAATTCAAAAAGGACAAACAAATCCGCGTGTCGTTGTCGAGGGTGCTGTTTACCCTGTTGCCTCAGCGACTCCAATTAAGATAACAAGCGGTGTTAACTGGCGAGTCTCCAATTTGTCAGAAACCCGCCAATCACTCCAGTGGTTTGATGTAGATTTTAGCGATGAGAATTGGTCAGCAGCTCAAGTTTTAGGTGCAGTGAAAGAGGCTACTTACAGTCGGTTAAGTAAAAATTTGTTTGACCGTCCTTTGCAAGGAAGTTGGCTGACAGGAAATGTGAGTCCAAAAGGAGAGGTATGGATACAGGGTTTGTGGCAAATACCCACAACCGAGATCCATCGAGCGTATATTCGCTTTGCCGGACGAGGAGAGTATTATTTATTGCTCAATGGAACTTTAGTTAATCAGTATAAATCCGATGGTGGTCGGCAGTTAAATTTGTTCACAGTCGAAGTCACAAAACTTTTGTTACCTGGTGATAATGTCTTGGCTGTGAGGTTAGCTCAACCTTTAGTAACATCATCTGTCAGTAATCCATATAATCCTGATGGCTCGGTAGAGTTCTTATTAGATGGGTGGGCGGAAACAAAAACAGGAGAAATCGTGGGAGAAATCGCTACAAATCGCCATTGGACTTCTTTGACCAAATCAATTAAAGATGGGGATCAAGGTGCGGTTGGAGCAGTAATTTTAGGTTCACCTCAGCCGGAACTGTTTCAGCGTTACTTTAGCCGCAATGCTTATCTACTTAATTACCCTAATTATTTATACCAGCAAGGTCTGTGGCAATTAGGTGCGATCGCTTGTACTTTTATTTATGCCTTAATGGTAGGTTATTGGCTAGGTCGTCAGAATTTCTGGGATAGCTTACAAGCAGGAGCCGCTATACTAACGCCTGCAACTTTATTTTTAATCGGGATTGGTCTCCTGAAACACCGCTATGCTGAGGCAGAAGTTGGCTTGCTGTTTGCCCAACCACAAAGTAATTCCCTGATTATGATTGGGTTTATTGGCATCGCTATATTGACTTTAAGTCCGCTTCGCAGATGGGGGGATTTTGATGGTTATAGTGTGCTGAAAAAAGCTGGGAAATCCTGGGGTGAATGGTTTTTGTTGGTATTAATTATTGGTATCGGTTTTGGGTTAAGGGTTTATCACCTAGATGGTATGGATCTAGAAACCGATGAAAATACTTCGCTAGATGCTACAAGAGGTATCCTGCGTGTGGGTGCTCCGATTACTACTTCTGGGGTTTGGTACAGTCGCGGGCCGGTTTATCACTATCTTCTAGCTTTGTGGTTGCGCCTCTTCGGAGATTCGATTGCGAATGCACGATTCCTCTCGGCAATTTTGGGTACTGCTACTTTAATTTTAGTTTATATTTTAGCTCGCAAAATAACTGGTCGAGTCTGGATTGCTTTGATTGCTCTCGCCATTTTAACTATCGATCCTTGGGAACTTTATTATTCTCAAAATATTCGTTTTTATCAACTTTGGCAATTCTTGGCAATGCTGTCTGTTTGGTCATTTATTAAAGGTTTTATTGAGCGTGGGGGTAGGCGTTATCAGTGCGTATTTTTCATAGCGCTCACTTGCACTCTCCTGACTCAAGAGATCGGTTTAACTCTATTACCAGCATTTATCTGTGGGTTTCTTTACTTTTATCGTCCTTTTAACTTAGTCCAAGATTGGCAGATTGTTTTGGGTAGCGCTATGACAATCACTATTTTCGTTTTCGATCTGGGTTTTGCCGCCATCCGACTTTTGAGTCCTTTACCGGCGATCGCTGATAGTACAGCTTCTTATTTAAGACTGCATTTTAACGATATCACCAAATATTCAGCGAATTTTCTGATTAGTTCCGATCGGATGCATGTACTTTATACTCTATTCTTTTTGATTGGTTTTGCCTACTTTATCAAACGTCAGCAGGGACTATTAATTTTTTTATTCAGTATAGTATTTATTAAAGTTATTCTGGTGACAATTCTTTGTTATGATACAGCGGAACGTTATGGTTATTCTGTTTATCCACTATTTGTTTTATTAGCTGTTTACAGTACAATCGCGATTGCCGAAAGTATAGGGAAAAAATATCAGCAGGTATTAAAAGGAATGCTCCCAATGCAGGCGATCGCCTCACTATTCGCAGTGTTATTATTATTTAGTAATATTGAACCAGTGAGAACTATTGCTGGCTATCAAGAAGCTATTAACAGACATAATACGCAAATATTTGCCTACATCAGTACTCATAAACAGCCAGAAGATGTAGTCATCTCCCCGCTACCATCGGTCGCCGTAACTAAGCTGGGTCATTTAGATTACTTCTTGATGGGGACAGGATATTTTGATGCTACCTACTGGTATGACGGTAGGTTGATTGACCGTTGGGCTGGAGGAGTCGTCGTTAACAGTATAGACCAAATGAACAGTATTTTAGAAAAGTCACACCGGGTCTGGATTCATCTTGAGGACTCTAGAGAAACAAGATTTAATTCTCAAACTTGGAGATATATGGAAAGCTTAGGTAAACCAGTTATTGATACTTTTTGCACTCGGTTGCGACTATGGCAACCAGAAGATGGTATTCCGATACGTTTACCTAATTCTGGTAAAGATTTAGGGGCTTATTAAGTTAATTACATCTAAATAAATTATTATGAAAAAACTACTTACAATTATTAAGACATTAATTAGTGTTGGGCTTCTTGCCTTAATATTTAGTCGTGTAGATATTTCTCAAGTCTGGAAACATTTTCAATCACTATCTTTACCTTTTGTCGCTTTTGCTCTAATTTATTACACAGGTTGTCAATGGTTAAGTTGCTGGCGTTGGCAAGTGATATTACGTTCTTGCAGTTATTTCCTTCCTATATCTAGTCTACTTACTAGTTATTTTGCCGGGATGTTTCTTAATATTTTTCTCCCTGGTGCTTTAGGTGGAGATTTTTACCGAGTTTATCGGGTAGCTAAAGAAACAAAAGACTCAGAAGCAGCTCTGGTTTCGGTATTTATGGAACGGTTTACGGGGCTATTTGCTTTATCCAGTTTAGCCGTCTTAGGTTTAGTTCCAGCTTTTAAAATAATTGGCAGTTGGGATATCATTCTCCTGTTCTTTGGTTGTGTCAGTGCTTTAGTAGGTGGAGTTACCTTAATTGTTAGTCCACGATTATTAATATTGGCTGAACCGTGGTTACAAAAGTTTAGATTAAATAGCTTATCAGCCCGGTTAGCAAAAATTCAAATTCTGTTTCGCCAATTTGCTCAAAACCGTCAAGCTTTAATGTTATCAATTTCGTTATCATTAGTGTTAACTCTAGCTATTGTGCTTTATCACTATTTAATAGCGTTGCAATTAAAAATTCCGATTTCTTATTTACAACTTCTGGTTTTTATTCCGATAGTTGCGGTAATTACACTTCTTCCTATTTCTCTGGGAGGTTTAGGTGTTAAAGAAGGGTTGTGGGCTTACTTATTTAGTCGCATCGGTCTGACTGTGGAACAAGCTTTGCTTTTATCGCTTACTGTAACTATTTTAGGTTGGCTTCTTTCTCTACCAGGGGGGATTGTATTGCTACTAGATTCTGCGGGATTGCAGTACATGAGGCAATCGTCTGAGCCACCTGGTTCTGATACATAACCGCATCAGCGTCAGCGCAGCGTCAGCGCAGCGAAGCCGTTAGGCGTTAGGCGATCTTCCGTTAGCGCTAGCGCAGCGAAGCCCTTGGCGTTAGCCGTTAGGCGTTAGGACACGTTAGCGAAGCGTCAGCGCAGCGTCAGCGCAGCGTCAGCGCAGCGAAGCCGTCAGGCGTTAGGCGACAGCCGTTAGCCGTTAGGCGTTAGAACGCAAAGGAAGAAAGAGAAAGAGAAAGAAAGAAAGGAAGGAAGGAAGGCAGAAAAGCGGGTTTATAAATTATTTAGGATTGGGTAGATAAGGAAATTGATTGTGAAAGTAGGATTGTTAACTTTTGGGATCGTAGGATTATTTTCATTTTTAATCGGTTGCAAAACCATTGCTACACCGTCTGGTGAATCGACAACTGATAACAGCCAATCTTTAAAGTTGGCATTGGGAAGACAATCTTTTGGATATAACGACTACAAGAGCGAATCAAGCGAGTTGATGACTCAGGTTCTTTATTCTAAGCCGGCTAGTTTATATAGATTAATGGCACCTAATGGTGCTAATGCTGGTAATCGTCAGTGGGAAGAAGAAAAGCAAAATAAATGGTATATCGAAGCGCAGCGGTATGGTGAAGAGGCGGTAATTGGTGGATTGATTCAAAATGATTCTCAAGCTATTAATGCTGGATTTAAAATGTTTGATTGGGGTTTTGCTCATCAAGCTGCTGATGGTAGTTTTCCGGGGACTGGCGATCCTTTTCATAGCACTTCTTTCTTTGTCGCTGCAGTCGCGCGGACGCTTTTAATCATTCAGGAATCTCCTCAGTCTGCACGTTATCGTCTTCAAGTGGCTAAGTATACGCCTTTGGTACATCGGGCGGCGCGGTGGATGATTACTCCTCAGGTTTGGGAAAGAGGGACTAAAAATAATCAGCCATATACTCATCGTCGTTATTTGGTTGGTGCAGCTTTGGGGTTGACAGGTAAACTTACGGGCGATCGCCAACTTATCAACTACGCTCAAAAGTCAATCGCTTCTGGTTTATCACTCCAACAATCGGACGGAGTCAACCCAGAAAAAGGTGGTTATGACAGTAGTTACCAAATGGCAAGTGTGTTATACGCCCAGCGCTGGCTGGCTTACTTTCCTCAAGATGAACTTGCGCCTAGAGTCAAAGCGATGAGCGATCGCGCACTTTCATGGGAACAAACAAGAATTTCGCCGACAGGAATGATCAGTAATGAAGGTAATGCTCGAACTGCAGGACAAGAAATCAGAAGGACGGGTGAAGTCAAAGAAGTAGACCACCGGCTAGTTTTTCGTGGTTTTGCTTACTGGGCGACCGCAACTGGCGTTTCCAAGTGGGCTGTAACGGCTTCGCAAATAGCAAAATATTACTATCAAAATAAGTCTTAAATTTCTACATTAGCAAGACAAAGTTTGATACAATCTCTGATTAGCTGACTTGTAATGAATTAAAATCATAGTTGTTGTCATTTGTAGTTTACTATGCTGAAAACCTTGTGGGCTACTGTTCGTCAAGGCAAAATCGAGTTGACAGAACCCGGAGAGCTTCCTGAAGGTACAAGAGTGTTAGTAACACTTCTGCCTGATGATGACGCATTCTGGCAATCCGTAAGTCAAGTCTCACTTGATGCCATTTGGAATAACACCGAGGATGATGTGTATGCCCAGCTACTCAAAAAATGAGATTGTCTTGGTTCAGTACCCTTTTTCCGATCTGTCAGGCTCAAAAGTAAGACCAGGAGTTGTTGTAAATGCGCCTCATGTCTCTCAAGACATTTTCATCGTTCCGCTAACTAGCAAGACTACATTGTTACTTGCAGGCGAATTCGTACTTACTAGCTGGGCATCTGCCGGACTCAATGTCGAAACAGCTGTTAAACGAGGTATTTACACAGTAAATCAGAGCTTAGTTGTTACAGCCATTGGCAAGTTGACTACCCCTGATGTTGAGCAGTTAGAGCAATCCTTGCGTGAGTGGTTAAAGTTGTGACATAATTTAATTGCTTGAAGAATAAAGCGATCTAGCCCAGTTACCAAGCTAAATTTATCGGAGATATGTCATGCGTTAGAAAGTCACCTCCATCACACACTACGTTCAGCTATGCTATTTGTCCTTTGCGATCTCTATAAAAGATAAAAGCAGCCAAACTGATAGAGGCAATAGCCACAAATATCGAAGTATATGTCGCACTACTGCGATTACTCAGATTAACTTTAGGGGTGATAGTCCGGTAATTGTCGGCAATAACAACTCCTTGCTTTTCTAACCACGTTTTCACTTTTCCTTCTCCACCCTCAGTCACAAATCCACTCACTGTCACTGTCTTACTATTTGGCTCTTTCTGAATGTACTGTTCAATATCACCTTTATCTAATGAAATAATTAGAGGAACTGGGGTGTAAGATTGGGAGTTCTCTCTCAATGCAACATAAACTCTAGGCATTGAAGTGCCCTTTTGAGTTACTAAGATATTGGAATCTGGATAGCCTGAAATCGTGGCATAAAAACTATGTTCGGCAATTTTACCAGAAGTTAGTTGAGCGATGCTAATCGTACCGATATCTTTGCCGAGAGATTGCTCTAATGTAATACTTAGTATGATAGACCCAATAATTAAAACAATTATCGGTTTGAGCGCATTTTGTATAAATAGGTTATTTGCAAAACCACTCATTAAATTCCACTTATCAGAATATCGATCTGGATTTTGACTTTGAAGTCGATTGCCTAAATAAGACAAGAAAACTATGACTGGAAGGTGAAGGAATACAAGATTTACAAGTGACCACTGCTTATTAAACAGGCTAATCTGAATTTCTCCCACAAATTTCGCAGGTCCAATATAGTGCCACTCCCAATATATTGCTAGTGCGAAATACGCACAATATGCTAAAGATAAATATTTTAATTTCTGATTAGTACTCATTTCTTAAATCTTGATCGTCACTCACTTTCTAACCTCTTTAAGATTAAAGCGAGATCCGTAGTTAAACGGAAATAATGCCTTAAAACCCAAGCTCCTACCAACAGGATACGGAATGACGCTTCCAGACATAAGCAAATTACCATTCCCGATGGTTGCCGATATCCAAAGATTTCGAGAAATACTAGCTAGAAAATTTGTTTTGTGTTTATATCAAGCGCATGAGTATAAAACTAAATATGTGGTCTCAGCTTAATTTCTGGGCAGTTGTACTCATCACTATTGTCTAAATTTTAATCATTTATAGTCTTCTAAGCTAAATTGCCGGGGATTTTTTAGAACCAATTTACCGTTCTCCTGGATTAAATCACCTGTACAGTAAACAAGTAGACGTTCTTGATATGCTTTGAGCGCAAGAATATAGTCGCGGTCAGCTAATTCAGTATGGATGGGACGCAGTTTATCAATGATGACACCTAAGAGCGTAACTTCCCCACTGAGATTATCGGCGTTGGGAGTAGCAATGTGGGTGACAACTCCTTGAATCGTTGCGTTAGGTGCATTTGTAATTAGGTCGCCTAATATCTCAATTTGCGAACGATTTTCTGCCAGCGTCAGAGTTTCAACGACTTCCCGCATCCGCCTTTGAAAGTCGATAATTTCTGGCTTGAGAGGAAGCAGAATTTCAAAATTGTCCAAATACCAGATAGAGGCTTTATCCCCCATTTTTTGCTGTTCTTGCCAGCCATGCGTTACTAAGTAGGCTTCTACTTGTTGGGGGTCGATATATTGAAATTTTTCTACGTCTCTTAAGATAGCTGTCATAGTAGTTCTCCAGCAGCAATGCGCTCCATTATGGTTTTAAGTGCGGTGGGACTAAATATATTTTGACGGGAAATCTCCACAGTGATGGTTGTTTGATTTTCTTTTGGGGGTTGTCCTCGTAACGACAGCCAGTAGCCGCAGTGTTTGAGGCATAAAGATTCTTCAGTTTGGGACAACCAGTCGCTAAGCGAAGATGGTAGTAAAACAACTATTAATATTTGTGGTACAAAGGGGTCGTCTTCTCGGAGTTCATCGTAATTTTTAGCACTCAATCTGTATTTTATGGATGAGTCTTGAAGAATATTTTGGGAAGTGGATTTAATTTGTACATCAAACCGAGGTAGGCGTCTAGATCTGATCGCACCAGGTACAGTAATTGTAGCGTCAATGCCACTATCATCTAATCTACGTGTGGCTGCTTGTAGGGAGTAACCAAGACTACTTGTTACGGCATATACATAAGCGTAACTAAAGTCTTCTTTCTGGGTATTGAGACTCATTATATAACTTTTCCTCGAATCGTCTTATGCTGGGGATGCAACACGCACCTATCCTCATGAATAGATTGGTATGCCATACAGTAAATTTACCCTGAGCAGAGCAGTCGAGGATTTTAATCTCGCCATCGTTGAAGGTGGGCGCTTCCTTCCAGAGATTCAACCTGTCATTCCCACGCCTCTACTATATGACACGCTCAAAGAAAATATCCCTTGGGCAATCGCTGTCAGTAGTGAAAAAGCCCGGTCTGAAGGTATCCTCAATCCGATCTTTTTGGAAGTTAAACGCCAACTTCACGGTCAAGTCAGTCTCTTTTCCGGGGAAGAATTTAATGTCCAGCCAGAAGTAGACCTCAGTGGATTTGTTGATTTTTTAATTAGCCGTTCTCCAGAACAACTTTTTATCAAAGCCCCAGCGATTATCATTGTGGAAGCAAAAAAAGAAGATTTAAAACCTGGGTTGGGTCAATGTCTAGCGGAGATGGTTGCTGCTCAACGCTTTAATCAACAGAAAAAACTGCCGATTCCGACGATCTATGGTACCGTGACCAGTGGCTCTCAATGGCGTTTTCTGAAACTCGAAGAGCAAACAGTGACCATCGATCTAACGGATTATCCATTACTTCCTATAGAGCCACTCTTAGGAATGCTCGTGTGGATGGCAAAAGATGGTTAGTATGAAATCTATCATTGCCTAAATTTTAATCATTTATAGTCTTCTAAGCTAAATTGCCGAGGATTTTTTAGAATCAATTTACCGTTCTCCTGGATTAAATCACCCGTACAGTAAACAAGTAAACGTTCTTGATATGCTTTGAGCGCAAGAATATAGTCGCGATCGCCTAATTCAGTATGGATGGGACGCAGTTTATCAATGATGACACCTAAGAGCGTAACTTCCCCACCAAATGTAAAACTTGGGCAGCCCCCGATACAGTGCCAACGCGGTAGACGTCGATAAAGCTGCGATACCATTCCAAATTAACCATAAATTTATTTATAGGAGCACCAAATTTTTATAATTTGTATTTTAGATTAACTCCTTTTACAATCGAAGCAACAGGCGCAAAACACCCTGTTTAAGCCAATAAATCTAATTGAACGGGGTGCCGAAGTCGTGAAAGCCCCGAATTTCCGCTTCCCAGGTGGTGGTAAGCGATCGCCTGGTTACAGGACAAAATCCCGCCTGACTCCGCAGGAGTTGGCGAAGCTATGGTGAAACTTATAAACGCACACGCATTGATCGCTCAATAGCGCGATCGCACCAAGAAGGTTTCTACCTATCCGCTCAATAAATCGGGGCGGACTATCAGTCTAAGAAGGATTTTACGCCATTTGAGGCTTGTTAATCAGCGATTTACCCCGGATTATTGAGTCTTTACGTTGTTTGGATGTTAAGTATGTAGAGGAGAAACTTTAGTCATGAGTGTAGATGACTGTCAGCTAACTAATACATTAGTTCAGTTAAGATTTCAAATAAAACCTGGTGATTTAGGAGAAATTCTGCGATTACATGGCATTATTTACGGAGAAGAATTGGGTTTTGACTATATGTTTGAAGGATACGTGGCTCAAACGTTGGCGCATTTCTCAAGCAGGCTTGATTTAGATAAAGAACGTTTGTGGATAGCTGAGTTAGAAGGAAAAATTGTCGGATGTATCGGTATTATTAAAGCGAATGGAACTAAAGCACAATTACGCTGGTTGCTAGTTCATCCGCTTGCACGCCGTCAAGGACTTGGAAAAAAGCTACTTGGCGAAGCAATCCAGGGTTAGCGCGTCTCAAACCCTATTGACAAGAGGACTTGCTTGATCGGTGATCGGGTTTGAAACAAAGTGGAACCATCTGAGCTAAGGTTAGATTTAATCCATCTAGCTGTAACTCCTCTCGTTATGCCAACAGGA
>JBBQRU010000057.1:0-29981 GCA_038214545.1 Cyanophyceae cyanobacterium
TTTAGCAACAAATATTTACGGTTGCTTAAAGTTAAGTTCTTGGAAGGCAGTAGAAGACGCTTCTAAACTTAAGTTACCTGCCGGTTTGCCATTTACTTGCAACAAATAATTACCTTGTTGTAAACCTTCGAGATAATATACTCCCGCCCCGTTGGTCACAGAAAAGCGCCTTTTACCTCCAACCGTTGACATCGCTTCCACCCGTGCGCCAGCAATCGCATAGGTTAGCAATTAAAAGCTACCAATGTCACAGTAATAATTCGTAGATAAAGAATTACTGAGAGTTAACTCTGCTTTCGCAAAAATTTAATATTATTTACCTTTATAAATTCAGTAATTCAATTGTTGCCATAATTGAATAAAGCTGTCTTTTAGCCAAATTAAGCCGCAGCTTTACAAGTTATAGATATATAAATTTTTGATGAATCCCTGATTTGATTAATTGAGAAATCAACTCTCAGGAGAGTATGATTTTTTACTAATATATTTGCTCTAACCTGCGGAAATCACGCTCAACCTCAGACCACAAAGACTTATTATGAGGATCGGTCTTCAGGGCTTTTTTGAGGTAAATCCTGGCTTTATCCAGTTGGTTCTCATTAATTAACTGGCGTCCCCACTGCTGATAAGCGATCGCTTGCCATTGTCGCACTTCCGGATCGGTCGGTAAACGTTGCGCCAAAGCTTCTACCAAAGCGATCGCCTGCGGAAAGCGCTTATATTTAAAGAATTGTTGCAACCGCTGATAAGAATTCCACTTCAATTGGTGTTCTGTTTCCGTGAGTGGTGGCGGTGGTGATGTAGATGGCTTCTCCTTCCGCGTCACTGTAACGGTTGGTGGCGGTGGAGGTGGTGGTGGTGTCACCTTTGCGGCTGGTGGTGGCTGGCTGACAGTCGGCTGAGGAGGAGATATATCCTCTGGTGGTAACTCCCGCAGCAGCATTTTATAAGCCTCAGTCACGGTAATAAACTTATCTTTAGCCCTGTTGTCATCAGGATTGATGTCGGGATGGTATTGCTGCGCCAAGCGACGATAAGAGGCTTTGATTTCAGCAAAAGAGGCTCCCGACCTCAACCCTAACAAACGATAGCAATCTGGAAGATCCATAAATTAGATTTTGGAATAGAAACTGGGAGAGGAGAGAAGACCCCTGTCTCCAACTCCCTATTTCTTAATCTAGAGTCAAAAATCCCAAATCTCAAATCCAAAATCTAAAATTCTAGGGTCTTCCTTCAATTACGCGGTCAATTAGACCGTATTCCTTCGCTTCGGCTGCAGATAAGAAAAAGTCACGATCCATGTCTTTCTCAATCTTGGACAAAGCCTGACCGGTGCGTTCAGCGTAAATTCCATTGAGTTGGTGGCGAATCCGCAGAATCTCCGTCGCCTCAATTTGGATATCTGTGGCTTGTCCGCGAGTTCCACCAGAAGGTTGGTGAATCATAATTCGGGAGTGAGGTAACGCTGTGCGTTTGCCTTTTGCTCCAGCCATCAATAAGAATGAACCCATTGATGCGGCTAAGCCGACACAAATTGTCACCACATCAGATTTGATGTGCTGCATGGTATCAAAAATTGCCATGCCTGAAGTTACCATGCCACCTGGAGAGTTGATATATAAGTATATATCTTTACCTGGATCTTCAGAATCCAGATACAACATCACGGCAATAATTTGGTTAGCAATTTCATCATCCACATCTCTTCCCAGGAAAATAATGCGTTCCCGATAAAGACGATTGTAAATGTCAATCCATTGTGTATTCTGTCCCCCCGGCATCCGGTAGGGCACTTGAGGAACGCCTATAGGCATAATTTTACTCCGTGTCTTGACTTGAATTTAAAGGACGCCAGCGGGGAGTGGCGGATTCGCAAGTTCTTGTTTTTCAAATACTCGGTCAATTAAGCCATATTCTAGGGCTTGTTGAGGAGTCATGTAGAACAGCCGATCCATATCCCTGGTAATTTTCTCGCGGGTTTGTCCTGTGGTGGTAGATAGAATATCAACCAAACTCACTTTGTTCGCCAGAACTTCTCGCGCCCGGATTTGAATATCTGTCGCTTGCCCTTGGGCGTAGCTCTTGGGCTGGTGTAAGATAATGCTAGCGTTAGGCAAACTGGCGCGACAACCTTTTGTCCCAGCACTGAGGAGCATTGCTGCCATCCCCATCGCTGAACCTAGACAAATGGTGTGGATCGGCGGCTTGATGTATTTCATCGTGTCGTAAATGGCAAAGGCTTCGGTTTCAAAGCCTACGGGTTCGCCACTATAACCAGATGTCCCAGTAGAGTTGATGTATATTTTGATCGGTTTTTCTGGGTCATCGAACTGTAAATATAGCAGTTCGGCGACAATCAGTTCGGTGACAGCTGGTACCAGCGGCATACCGAGATAAACAATCCGCTCTTTCAGTAGCAAAGATGGCAGATCTGGCGGTGGCGGCTGGAAAGAGTTGTCGCCATAATAAGGAGATTGAACAGCCTTGATGGGGTCCATAAAACTGAGGTCGCTGAGAAGAATGCCGTTATCTGTCATACATCCTAACGCGATGCTAGACCTCTTAGAGGTACGGATTTCTGCCTAATACACAATCCGTATGTAATTTAGAATGAAAAACATGCTAATTTGTCAGAATTTAAACCTCTGGGATCGCTTTTCCGTAGCGCTATGAGTCCGCAGTGAAGTCCTAAAAACATATGTTGTCTCACCACAATAGGAAGCTCTGTTTATGAAGGTTAGTCTGCAGCCTACTCTCAATGATGCCAACTTGGACGCGAATCAACCCAATAGTCAGCGTCAGCTAGCTATTTCGCTCTCAGCGATCGCTCCCGGTTTTGAACGCAATATCCCGCTAAATTTATGTTTAATTCTTGACCATAGTGGCTCGATGAACGGTCGTCCATTGGAAACAGTTAAAAAAGCCGCTAACCGATTAGTTGACAAGTTACAACCAGGCGATCGCTTGAGTGTAGTAGTGTTCGACCACCGCGCCAAAGTCTTGATCCCCAACCAATTCATCGACAACCGCGACCAAATCAAGCAGCAGATCAACCGTTTAACTGCTGATGGTGGAACCGCGATTGATGAAGGTATGCGCTTGGGAATTGAGGAATTGGCGAAAGGAAAACAAGAAACAGTATCTCAAGCCTTTCTCTTAACCGATGGCGAAAACGAACATGGCAATAACGAGCGCTGTTTAAAATTTGCTCAGTTAGCTGCAAGTTACAATCTGACTTTGAACACTTTGGGATTTGGCGATCATTGGAATCAAGATATTCTGGAAAAAATCGCTGATGCTGCGAGTGGTGCATTGTCTTACATCGCCCAACCAGAGCAAGCAGATGAAGAATTTAGTCGCCTGTTTAACCGCTTGCAATCAGTCGGCTTAACCAATGCGTATTTACTCCTATCTCTCTCACCGCAAGTGCGGCTAGCCGAACTTAAACCCATTGCTCAAGTTTCACCAGACACGATCGAATTACCAGTGCAACAAGATCCCTATGGTAACTTTATGGTGCGCTTAGGTGATGTGATGAAAGATCAAGACCGAGTTGTGTTAGCAAACCTTTACATTGGACAATTAGCGTCAGGAAAGCAAAATATTGCGACTGTGCAAATTCGCTACGATGACCCAGCGTTGAATCAAACTGAGTTACTTTCGGAGATGATCTCAGTTGATGCGAATGTGATGCAAGTTTATAAACCGGCTCCAAATGCAGGTGTCCAAAATTCGATTCTCGCCTTAGCTAAGTATCGTCAAACACAATTAGCCGAAGCAAAATTACAACAAGGCGATCGCGCCGGAGCTGCGACAATGTTGCAAACTGCAGCAAAAACCGCTCTGCAAATGGGTGATAAGAGTGCAGCCACGGTCTTACAAACTAACGCTACTCGTCTCCAATCGGGCGAAGATCTCTCCGAAGCCGATCGCAAGAAAACCCGGATTGTCTCGAAGACAATTTTGCAGGATAGCCCACACAAATGAAAGTCAGCTTAAACTGCTTACTCAATGATGCCAATGTTGACGCGACACAACCTAGTAGTCAGCGTCAGCTTAGTATCGCCATCTCCGCGATCCCCGGTGAAATTGTCGGCAATTTACCGTTAAATTTGTGCTTAATTCTCGACCGCAGTGGTTCAATGGCGGGAGAACCTCTCCGCACAGTTAAAGAGGCTGTGGAGCGCTTATTAGACCAATTAAGACCAGATGATCGCATTTCGATTGTGGCTTTTAACAGCACCGCCGAAGTGATTGTCCCGAACCAATATGTTGAAGAACCCGGACGGATTAAATCTCAGATACGCAATCTAGAGGCGTCAGGAACCACAACAATCCACAAAGGTCTGCAACAAGGAATTGCTGAACTAAATCGTGGGGTAAATGGGACTGTTTCCCAAGCCTTTCTCCTCACCGATGGTCATGGTGATAGTAGTTTGCGGATTTGGAAATGGGAATTTGGGACTGATGACAACAAGCAGTGTTTGGAGTTAGCAGCGAAAGCGGCTGGTCAAATTACAATTAATACTCTCGGTTTTGGCAATAGCTGGAATCAGAATCTGCTAGAAAAAATTGCTGATGTCAGTGGTGGGGCGCTTTCCCATATCGAACGTCCCGAACAAGTTGTTGAACAGTTTGGTCGGTTGTTTCGCCGCATTCAATCTGTCGGACTGACTAATGCTTATTTACTCTTGTCGCTGATCCCCGCTGTACGACTGGCTGAACTCAAACCCATCGCTCAAGTTGCGCCTGATGTGATTGAATTGCCAATCCAACTTGAAGGCGATCGCTTTATTTTCCGCTTGGGTGATTTGATGAAAGATATTTCCCGCATCATCTTAGCAAATCTTTATATTTCCCAATTACCAGAGGGAAAATGTGCGATCGCTCAACTGCAAATTCGTTACGACGATCCAGTCATGAATCAGCAAAATTTACTCTCTCCTATCCAGCCAGTAGAGGTAAATGTCGTCACAGCTTATGAACCAACTATAAATCAGCAGGTACAACAATCAACCTTAGCTTTAGCCAAATATCGTCAAACGCAAGTAGCTGAGACAAAATTAGAACAAGGCGATCGCGCTGGTGCAGCTACAATGCTACAAACAGCCGCCAAAACTGCCTTACAAATGGGCGATCATAACGCCGCTACGGTTTTGCAAAATAGCGCCACCCGTCTAGAATCAGGCGAAGACCTTACGGAAGCAGACCGCAAAAAAACCCGTATTGCCTCAAAAACAAAATTAGAATAGAGCACTTTGCGCGGGTATAGGGTGTAGCACACAATATTCGCTACACCCCACACCCTAATTCTTACGCAAAAGCCGAAGCCTGAGGCTTAGCAAAAATCATCCTTCCAGCAGTAGTCTGTAAAGCACTGGTAACTACAACCCGCACTTCACCACCCACATAACCACTGCCTTCTTCAACTACCACCATTGTCCCGTCATCCAGATAACCGATACCCTGACTCGGTTCTTTGCCTTCTTTGAGGACTTTCAAATCGAGATTATCACCCGGTAGATAGCTAGGACGAACAGCATTGACTAAATCGTTGACATTTAATACTGACACTTTCTGCACGGTAGCAACTTTGGATAAGTTGTAATCGGTGGTCAGGAGTGCGGCGTTGATTTCTTGAGCGAATCGGACTAATTTAGCATCAACAGTACTAATATCTTCATAATCAGCCGGATTAATCAGAATGCGTTCTGGATAAGCCGCCCGAATTCGGTTCAGAATTTCGAGACCTCGCCTTCCCCGCACCCGTTTTTGATCCCGTGATGCATCTGCAACCTGTTGTAGTTCTTGTAAAACAAATTGCGGGACAATAATTTGCCCTTCAAGAAATCCTGTCTCTAAGAGGGTTTCGATGCGCCCATCGATAATGCAGCTAGTATCTAAAACCTTGGTTGTCGAAGGCTTCAGTGTGCCTTCTGCTACTAAAGTTTCTACGGTGTTGGGATTAATTAACCGTAGTAAACCGCGCCCGTGAGCATCTGCTAAATTTACCCCTGTGTAAGCAAAGATGATACTACCGACAACAGCTACTAGTGGTTTGATAAAACCGAAATCTTCCGGGATTGGCAGCAGGAAAAGTGGTGCTAGCATTAAGTTAGCCACCAATAGTCCAATGACTAAGCCTATTGCCCGTGTCAAGATAACTTCGACCGGCATTTCTTTGATTTGATTTTCGAGGCGGCGATAAGTCGTTTGGAAACTTAGTCCCACAGCACCCCCGATAATTGCCCCAAATACCGCAACAATAAAGCGCAGAGCGTCTAAATTTGTCACATGATCTAGCGACCCTGTCGGCAGGAGATCGGTGCTGTAAAAGCCCACCCCCGCTGCTGCCAGGATAAATGAGAATACAATAATGGCATCAAGCATGGTTTTTTTGCTCCCCTTCTAGTGTGTTACCTAACAATTCAGGTAACGGGTGTACCCATCATGGAGATAGATTGAATAATGTTGATGGTCAGACTATGGGGTTAGGCTGACAGCCTCTACAATTATTATAGCTAAAGAGTTTTTTATATCTGATAGTTTTTGTCTTTCTTAGGTAAGACAATTAAATTTATTCATAAATATACCTATTTTAGTTATTCGTAATTATTAGCAATCATCATCTCATAATTTCCGGGAAAAAATGGCTGAAGTTGATACTTACTGTACTATTCCTACCTCTGCTTACGTACATATACCCTTTTGTCGGCGAAGGTGTTTCTATTGTGACTTTCCTGTGTCTGTAGTTGGCGATCGCCTACGCGGCGAGACTTCCGGTACGATATCACACTATGTTGATGTCCTCTGTCAAGAAATTGCTGCCACTCCCAATCTCGGTCAACCGCTGAAAACGATCTTTTTTGGTGGTGGTACTCCTTCTCTACTCTCTGTTGAGCAGTTACACCTAATTTTAACAGCGCTAGAGCAGCATTTTGGCATTTGTACAGGAGCCGAAATCTCAATGGAAATCGATCCTGGGACATTTGACTTAGAACATCTTCGAGGCTATGTCAGCTTGGGGGTGAATCGAGTTAGTTTGGGTGTGCAAGCATTTCAGGAAGAGTTGTTGGTGAAAAGTGGGCGATCGCACACAGTTACCGATGTCAACTGGGCTGTAGAATTAATCCACCACTCGCAAGTGCCAGAATTTAGCTTAGATCTAATTTCTGGATTACCGCATCAAACGTTAGATGAGTGGCAAACCAATCTAGAAAAAGCCATAGCTTTAAATCCAACTCATATATCTATATACGACCTCACAATTGAGCCAGTTACAGCCTTCGGTCGGCAATATCAACCTGGGACTCATCCCCTACCAACAGATGAATCTACTGTCAAAATGTATCAGACAGCACAACAAATTTTGACTAGTGCCGGTTACGAACATTACGAAATTTCTAATTATGCCCAGCCAGGACATCAATGCCGGCATAATCGAGTTTACTGGGAAAATCGCCCTTACTACGCTTTTGGTATGGGCGCGGCAAGTTACGTCCAAGGTCAAAGATTCACCCGTCCGCGCAAAACGAGTGAGTATTATCCGTGGGTACAGCAATTAATTGCCAACAGAGGAGTAATTGATTGTCCACCCACCCCTGAAAATGAAGTGTTGTTAGACACCTTAATGTTGGGTTTGCGCTTAGCCGAAGGAGTGAGTTTGTCAACTTTGGCACAAAACTTCGGCGAAAAATCTTTAGAAAAAATTCACAATTGTTTACAACCATATTATCAAAAAGCCTGGGTAGAAGTTATTACAGGTCGATTACGCTTGACAGACCCACAAGGCTTTCTATTTTCTAATGTAGTTTTGGCTGATTTATTTAGTGAGTTGGAGTAGACTCTCACAATGAAAGTATTACAAATATTTTCTCACACACGCTGAATACGACAAAGATAAATGGAAAAATGACCCTTACTTTTGACACAAATACTTACCGCGATCTTTTAACAGAAGTTGTTCCTGTAGCAATTGAGACTGAACAAGAATACGAGCGCGTCCTTAAAGTAGTAGAAGAACTAACTTTTAAGAAGAATCGTACTACGGAGGAAAAAGCCTTACATAAGCTACTAGTAATATTAATTGAAGCTTATGAAACAGAAAATTATCCGATGGAACAATCTACACCGCATGAAAATCTCCAGCATATTATGGAAGCAAGTGGAACCCGTCAAGCCGATCTAGTTGGAATCATTGGCTCGAATGATGTGGTATCTGAGATTCTAAATGGGAAACGAGCAATTAGCAAAGCCCAAGCCCAAGCCTTGAGTGAGTGTTTTAAAGTGTCACCCAGTTTATTTATCTAAGTGTGGAAACGAACATTAATAAATTTTCAACTATGCTCAAGCAGGACATCAATGTCGGCATAATCGAATTTACTGGGAAAACCGTCCTTACTACGCTTTTAGTATGGGCGCACCAAGTTACGTCCAAGGTCAAAAATTGACTATTTTTCATAGGAGCATAAATTCACATGTCTAAAGAATTAAATGACTTAAAGAGACAAGCAGATGCACTCACACCGGACGAGCAATTGAGTCTGATTGCTTATTTAACACAAAAATTGCAACTTTGTGAAATCAAATCCAAACCACGTCGCGATATTATGGAATTTGAAGGAATAGCACCTAATTTAATGGGCGGTATGGATGCTCAGGAATATGTTAAACGTATCCGCAGTGGAGAGCCTTTAGAAACTAAAGAAGTGGAATTAAGGAAACAAGCGTGATTATCACGGATAGCCTACAAGGTGTTACGCGCCTGTTTCTCGATACTGCTCCAATCATTTACTATGTTGAACAAAACCCTCAATATTTAGCATCTGTTCGATTGGTTTTCCAACAGATTAGCAACGATTTGCTAATAGCTGTCGCTTCACCTATCACTTTAGCCGAATGTTTAGTTCGTCCTTATATTTTAGGAGAATCAGAAGTTCAACAAAACTTTATAGAATTAATTACTAATACTAATAATATTGAGTATGTACCAATCACCGCTCAAAATGTAGCATTAGAAGCTGCTCAAATGCGTGCTAAATATAATCTTAAATTGCCAGACGCTTTTCAAATTGCAGTTGCTTTGGCAGCTAACTGTGATGCCTTCTTTACTAATGATGCGATATTTAAACGGGTAACAGAAATACGAGTTTTGGTGCTGGATGACTTTCGTCCGACTGAGTGAGAATTTTACGAGGCGATCGCTTGACCTACCCACAGTCAACCCCGTATCATAGTAGACTGGCTGTCTAATTCCTGCTCGGATCAGGTAGACAAACCTAAAAGCTGGGAAAAACCAGCTACCTGTACGGCAATCTCAAGGATCATTTAATGACTTACGCAATTATTGAAACTGGCGGCAAACAACTCCGGGTTGAGCCAGGTCGCTTTTACGACATAGAACTGCTAGCAGTAGAAGCCGAAGAGCAAATTACCATCGACTCAGTCTTGTTGGTGAACCATGATGGTGATGTCTCTATCGGACAACCATTAGTCGAAGGGGCGACGGTTGAAGGCACAGTGATGCGACACCTGAGAGGTCGCAAAGTCATTGTCTACAAAATGAAGCCCAAAAAGAAAACCCGCAAAAAACGCGGACATCGTCAAGAAATCACCAGACTGATGATTAACAGCATCACCCTTAACGGTACAACTTTGGCTGCTGCTGACGAAAATACAGCACCAATGGCTGGCGAATCACCATCTTCAGATGATACGGCGGCAGAAGCATTCTTAGCAGCAGCGGATGCGGAATAATTAAGATTAGTAAATTAGAGGTAAATCATGGCTCATAAGAAGGGAACAGGTAGTACACGTAACGGTCGTGATTCTAATGCTCAACGCCTGGGCGTCAAGCGCTTTGGCGGTCAAGCTGTTCGCGCCGGTCATATTCTCGTGCGGCAACGCGGCACCAAATTTCACCCAGGCAACAATGTCGGGATTGGCAGTGACGATACACTATATTCCTTAGTTGACGGCGTAGTCTTGTTTGAAAGAAAAGGCAAAACCCGCAAAAAAGTCAGCGTTTATCCCGTCGCCGTCGCTGCTGTTGTTGAAGAACCAGTAGCAGTTGCTTAATAGCGATTCACACGATAAGGCTATCAGACTATCTGGTAGCCTTTTTAAGGATTACACGTAGGGAGAAAGGAACATTTCGGCAGCGGCACCCAAACTGAGACCAGCAACACAAAAAATAGTCAAAAGCCAAAACTCCTGGTGATTTTTTAATCCCGCAGTTTGGCCGTCTATTTTGACCAGGATCGCCGCAGAAATAATCACTAACGCATGGACAAATACATGTAACCAGATGAGCGCAATAGCGACGAAAAAAGCAGCCAGAACACTAACCCCAAAAACTGCCCAATCTGATTGTAGCAAGTTCATAGTATAAATTTTAACTCGCGTTCTGGGAGCAGTCAGCAATTCCACTAAAAGGAAAATCGCGAGAGACACTAATACCCAGGTATACCAGGCTGTGCGGGCGTCTCTTAACACCCAGCCCAATGTGCTATATGCAACCAAAAGTAGCAATAGGGAGAACCAAGGAAGTTTTTTCCAAATAGACATTCATTTTGATTCCTTTGTGAAGAAGGTAATCTTAGTGGTAGACATCAAATCAATTTACTATTCTGCGATAGAGTCTATGAGGGAATCTGGAAGAGGGCAAGTCTATAAATAAACAAAAGGTGTTAAATATTTTGTTAAACATTTGTAAACTAATATCAGCCAAGTAACGGTAGGTCACATTGTTAAGGAAATCTCATGAAGTCACTTGTTATAACTGAACGCATCTGCCTGGGCGGTCACATTTTGTCTAAAGCGTTTGGACTAGCAGGAATGCTACTAGTCATCCCGAATGCCGAAGTAGTATTAAATTTAGGCTCAGTTGGACAATCAGCCATGCAATTGAGTATGGCTAACGGTGGTGTAGCAGATATCGTCTTCGGGACAATCGCCGTCTCGCTTTATGCTTGTCGAGTATTGGGATGGCGCACTTGGTTAGCCTTTTTCCTGCCATCTGTATTTATTTCCTTAGGCAGCGAACTTCTCGGCACCAGTATAGGCTTCCCCTTTGGTGATTATAGCTACTTGAGTGGCTTGGGTTATAAAATTGCCGGACTAGTTCCTTTTACCATTCCTCTATCTTGGTTTTATGTTGGGTTATCTGCCTATCTACTCGCTCGGTCGGGGTTGAATGTAGCGCAAAAACCAACATTTCTCCGCCATCTTGGGGCTGTAGCTTTGGGCGCACTCCTGTTCACTTGCTGGGACTTTGCTTTAGAACCAGCGATGAGCCAAAGTACCATCGCCTTTTGGTCTTGGGCAGAACCGGGCGCATTCTATGGTACACCTTACAAAAACTATGCCGGTTGGTTTGGCACTAGCTTCCTGTTTATTTCTGTGGGGGCACTTTTGTGGGGAAAAACGCCAATTAAATTAGAACGTCAGCAACTCAATTTACCCTTAGTAGTCTATCTAAGTAACTTTGTTTTCGCCGCCGGACTCAGCTTAGGTTCTGGATTCCCAATTCCGGTAATGCTCGCTTTCACCCTCGGTGTTATCCCGGCGCTAGCATTGTGGCGGAATTCTCAATCAGAATTCACCCTGACAACCAAAGAAATTCCTGTCGCTGTCAAAGTTGCCTTAAAGTAAGCGGGTTTGCACTGTGACCGATTTGACAATTGACATGCTCTCAGTGGCGCTGCTAGTCATCCAAATCCCAGCAACGGCAGTTTTGCTGTCGCGGCTGGTGAAAGGACCTAGCCGTCTTTCTCCGATTGAACCTCAAGCACCGACGCCACAGATTTTTGGTAGTGTCAGTGTCGTAGTTCCTACCTTGAATGAAGCGGAACGCATTAGCCCAGTTTTGGCTGGGTTAAGTCGCCAAAGTTATGAAGTGCGAGAAATTATTGTTGTTGATAGCCACTCCACTGACGGTACGCCCGACTTAGTGAAAGCAGCTCAAAAGCAAGATCCACGTTTTCACTTATTTCAGGATGATCCGTTACCAACTGGTTGGGTCGGGCGTCCTTGGGCTTTACATAATGGCTTTTTAGAAAGTGCCAAAGAAAGTGAGTGGTTTTTAGGTATCGATGCTGATACTGAACCGCATCCTGGTTTGGTTGCTAGTTTAGTTCAAGTTGCCGAAGCGCAAAAATACGACCTTGTTTCTCTTTCGCCTCAATTTATCCTCAAATATCCGGGAGAATGCTGGCTACAACCGGCATTATTAATGACCCTCCTATACCGCTTTGATCCAGCAGGTGTCAACGCTCAGCAGCCAGAAAGAGTAATGGCAAACGGTCAGTGCTTTCTCTGCCGTCGCTCTGTTTTGAATGATGTGAGTGGTTACACTAGTGCCAAAGGTTCTTTTTGTGACGATGTAACCTTGGCGCGGCAGATTGCGGCAAAAGGTTTCAAGGTCGGGTTTTTGGATGGGGCAAAAGTGTTGAAAGTGCGAATGTATGAAGGCGCATATGAAACATGGAAAGAGTGGGGGCGATCGCTAGACCTCAAAGATGCATCCACCCCCTCTCAAATCTGGGCAGATTTATGGCTCCTCTTCGCCGTACAAGCCCTCCCTCTACTAGTATTAATCACCTCCCTCCTCACTAGAACTCCCCCTCTCTCACCCTCCCCCCCTCTTTTCGCCCTCGGACTAAATGCCTTTTTGTTCACGATTCGTTGTGCAATGATGCTAGCGATCGCCCCATCCTACGACCTGTCAAGCGCCAATGGTAGTTGGTTATTCTGGCTTTCACCCCTAGCCGACCCCCTGGCTGTGCTGCGAATTTTCTTGTCCGCCAGCCGTACTCCTCGCGAATGGCGTGGCAGGAAGTATAATTAGCTACTCCCACTCATGACAAATATGACCACTATTGTTTCCCGGAAAAAGAAGAAATACCCCACCCAAACAATGGGTGCCAAAGTTTTCCACTGGATTAATATCATTAGTGTGTTTCTAATGCTCACCAGTGGCTTGCAAATCTACAACGCTAACCCCGTATTTGGCGGACGCGGAGGTTTACCAATGCCGTCAATTTTTGCCCTGGGCGGTTGGCTAGCTGGAGGTAGACACTGGCACTTTGCAGCGATGTGGGCGTTCTCGCTGAATCTTTTATGGTATGGGTTATATGTGCTGTTCACGAAACGCTGGCAACATCGATTTGTTGGCGCGAATGATTTGACCGCCTTGCAGAAAACTCAAAACCCGCAGCGAATCGTTTACGCTTGGCATCGGATTGTCTATACAAGTATTATTCCCATCTTGCTGCTTGCCTTGTTGTCAGGGATTGGCATGTATAAACCGGCGCAATTTTACTGGATAGTTGATTTGTTTGGGAGTTGGCAAGCGTTACGCATTGTGCATTTTGCCACTGTGCCGATTGTGATTGGGTTTGTAATTATTCATTCTCGGTTAGCTAAGCGTGCTGGTGGTGACGAACTTACAGATTCGATGTTCTGGTAAGCTAAGAAAAAAAAGATGAATTTTGCTGATAAATTAAATCGGGCGATCGCGAGCAATCATAGTTTGCTATTTGTCGGACTAGATCCTAACCCCGAAATGATGCCGCAACGTTATCAATCAACTGATATTGTTGCTGGCTTATGGGACTGGTTGCAATTTATCATCGAACAAACAAACGATCTCGTCTGTGCCTATAAGCCAACACTGGGATTTTATCAAGCTTTAGGTGTCCTAGGGTTAGAACTACTACACAAAACCTTAGCCGTAATCCCCACCCATATCCCGATTATTTTAGATGCTAAGCATAGCGATTTGAATACCAGTACAGTGTTTGCCAAAACGGTATTCACTGAATGGCAGGTAGATGCGATTACATTAAATCCTTTTGCTGGACAAGATCTGGTTGCGCCATTTTTGGTTTACCCAACTAAAGCTGTATTTATTTTATGTTGCACCTCTAATCCCGCCGCAGTTAAGTTACAGCAATATCCCACACCAGAATCACCGCTTTATTTGCAAATAGTTAAAGAAGCCAAAAACTGGGGAACGCCCGAACAATTAGGTTTAGAAGTGGGTACCACCCAACCAGAGACTTTAGCCCGGATTCGCGCCACCGCTCCGGAACGCACGATTATAGCGCGAAGTATTTGGGCTGAGGGTAGCGAAATCACACCTATTTTAGCCGCTGGCTTGAATACGAATGGTGATGGTTTATTGATTCCGGTACCTCAAGATATGTTGAGCGAAGACCAGCCATCTCAACAAGTCAAATCTCTGCGCGATGAAATTAATCAAGTCAGAACAGAAATCATTCAACAAGCTTCTGTGTGTTCGCTGTGGTTGCCTGATGTATGTTTATTGGAACAACACCCTCATTTTGACCTAATTTTGCAACTTTATGATATTGGTTGCATTATCTTTGGCGATTTTGTCCAAGCCAACGGCGAGACATTTCCTTACTACGTTGACTTACGCAAAATCATTTCTAATCCGCAAATTTTTATGCAAATTCTTTCTACCTATGAGGGGATTCTGCGGCAGCTTACCTTTGATAGAATATCTGGTATTCCCTACGGTTCTTTGCCGACTGCTACAGGCTTAGCTTTACGTCTCAATTGTCCGATGATTTTCCCCCGCAAGGAAGTAAAAGCACACGGCACACGGAGATTAATTGAGGGAGATTTTCATCCAGGGGAAACCATTGCGGTGGTGGATGACATTCTCATCAGTGGTAAAAGTGTGATGGAAGGAGCCGAAAAAATTAAATCGGCTGGGTTAAAGGTACACGATATTGTCGTATTTATCGATCACGAAGGCGGGGTGAAAGATCGACTAAGAGACAATGGTTATCAGCCTCATGCCGTTTTAACTATTTCTGAAATTACAGAAACACTGTATCAAGCAGGTAGAATTAGTGAAGAGCAATTTTCGGTAATTAGTCATTAGTTCAGCACTGAAAGATGAATTCACTTCCTAAACTACTGCAATGGTTGATTATAACCTTGCTATTTCCACTGGTATTTCTCAATATCTGGCTATTGGTGAAAATTTTTCAGTACTTTCAATCGCTAGTTACTATTCTTGTGTTGGCAACTTTGCTTGCCTTTATCTTAAATTATCCTGTGCGGTTTGTTCAAAAACGTGGTATTAAACGAGAAGTAGCTGTAGCGCTGGTTTTTTTGCCCACGTTGGTGATTTTGGTGATTTTAGGGACTATTTTAGTCCCAATGCTGCTTACCCAGTTTCAGGAAATGGCGAAAGTCCTGCCACAATGGCTTGATTCTGGGAATGAAAAGATAGAGTTGCTGAATGATTGGGCTTTAAATCACGGATTGCCAGTGAATCTGACGCAAATGGTGAGTCAATTAATTGATCGCTTCCCCACAGAGTTAGAGTCATTCGCCAAGAAATTTTTTAGTCTTGTACTCAACGCGATCGATAGTATTTCCGAACTTTTAGTGACAGTCGTCTTCACTTATTATGTTTTATTAGACGGAGAGCGGATTTGGCAGGGTATTTTCCAAAAGTTACCATCTAGCTTGACGGCGAAAGTCAAGAATTCACTCTCAAGTAACTTTCAGAACTACTTAATCGGTCAAATAGCTTTGTCATTGCTCGTTGGCGGCGCGATGACGACGATGTTTTTGGCTCTAAAAGTTAAATTTGGTTTACTCTTTGGTTTGACAATTGGGATTATGGCGCTGATTCCCTTTGGTGATGTCATCAGTCTTGGTAC
Source organism: Cyanophyceae cyanobacterium (assembly GCA_038214545.1). GTDB lineage: Bacteria > Cyanobacteriota > Cyanobacteriia > Cyanobacteriales > Nostocaceae > JBBQRU01. The sequence goes on from JBBQRU010000057.1 coordinate 15,705, forward strand.
AATCGCCTTACTCGTCGCCTCCCATGATTTTTGGTTGGGAGTGAAAATACTTGCGATCGCAACTGCCATTGACCAAGTGATCGATCAAATAATCGCCCCACGACTTTTAGGCAGATTTACTGGCTTAAGACCAATTTGGGTATTAATCTCCTTATTAGTCGGCACCTCAGTTGGCGGTATTTTAGGATTATTACTCGCAGTCCCTTTGGCTGGTTTCATCAAAGATGCCGCCGATGGCTGGCAAGATCCGGATTATGCTGCTTTTTCTGGTAAGGTTGTAGCACAGCAAAACCAAACCACATCAGAATCGTCAGTCAATTAATCGACTTTAGAGATAGGATTTTCGTGGTTAGACCTACAATTGTCAGAAATAGCCAGACAACTAGATTTTTTGGGATCTGTGCTCAAAATCTCTGTGACTAATTCTTGTTGTTTAGGTGTCAGCTTTTGCCAAGCACTACCCCAAAGTACCTCTAAATTCTTTTGTTGCTCGTAGTTGGATATTCCAGCCATAAAATTGGCATAAAACATATGAAAACTCCTATGACACTACCCCGATCGTTTAAAGACCTATTTACACTAAAAAAAACTTATTTTTTGAGCCTGAGAATAAACCAACAGTCTTTCAAGACTTTTAATTCTCTTAGACTACAATAAGTCATACCCGTAGCCGATTTCTGTACGCTTTCCGACATAAGAGCCAAATTAATCAACTCTTTCTAAAGATAGTTACCAATTGTCAATCCCAAGTAAGCGTTTATACTCGTCTTTCACCACCCGATAACACTCGCATGTTGTCGCTTCCAAGTTTTCGCGATTGATGATGGTAATCTGACCTCGACGATAGGCAATCATTCCGGCATTTTGTAGGGTGTTAGCCGCCACAGTCACACCAGATCGACGGACACCTAGCATATGCGAGAGAAATTCTTGCGTTAGTTGAAATTTGTTTGCCGAGACCCGGTCTTGAACTGTGAGTAACCAACGCGCAAGTCGCTCTTCTAATGTATGCAGCCGGTTACAGGCAGCTGATTGTGAACTGTAAGTAAAAATAGCTTGTGTAAAATGCAACAATTGAGATTGTAGCATTCCTCCTCTGTCAAACTCAGTTTTTAATTGTTCGGCTTTCATCCTCATCGCCTGACCAGAGACTGGGGTAATCGCTTGCTCATTTGCCACCTTACCTCCCCAAGCTACAGCAAGTCCGACCATTCCTTCGTTACCCATTAAACTGGATTCAACCATCGAGCCATTTTCTAACAGGATAATCACAGAAACCACACCCTGAGTCAGAAAATAGACATATTCGATTCTTTCCTGAGGTTGGTAAAGAATTTGCGCTCGTCGAAGTTCAACTAATTGTAAATGAGATTCAAGGCGTTGATATTCTTCAGCACTTAAAGCAGCCAGTAGGCGATTTTCAGATTGAGACATGATTACTGCAAGGCTCATTGGTGTGATTAGGCAAGAAAAAACCACTAACGGCAACTAGCAGCGGAATTAAATCCCCACTTCCTGGCATGTCACAAGGTGTATTTTCTCAGATACTCAAATTCATATTTTAGAAGATTGTTCACATTTTCACAACTCATTCAATAGTATTAAAAATTTACTCTAATTCCGGGTATTCTCTAATTGATTTTTATAATTTAAACTTCTCAAATGCATATATTTAAAGATTTCCCGGATTCCTCCTTCAATAAGTTAAAATAGAATTGTTCGCTAAAACACAAGAAAAATTTACAATTATTTCCATATGACCTACTCTTTTTTGGTTCGTAGTTGCGCTTCAGCGCATTAGCATTAGTATCCTAAAAGGCAACTGCATACCTTTACATAAATTTATATAGTTGGGTTTTACGTTGACCTATCTACTCAATGAAATTACTTTAAGTTCACCAAATAAGTCAGATAAACTGACAAATTATAGTAATCGCTCCACAATCTTTGTGTCACCTGAATGGATCTCAACAACTTACTGCTTTGGATAGTTTGCCTATCATGTGTTTCGACCCTGATTTTAGCAGTCCGCATTTCTGCTAATAATAACCGAGGTTGGATTTTTGTCTCAGCGGCGATCCTAGTTGCAACCGCAGCCATGTTTTACTTGACTCCTGCAGTAGCTGGTTTGATCAGTGGCGCGTTATGGGCAATTTTCATTGTCTTACCTAATCTTGGCAATCGGCGAGTCAACCAACTTGTTACCCAACAACGTTTTGGTCAAGCTAGCAAAGTTGCGAGATTCATATCCTGGCTGCATCCGGCTGATGGCTGGCGCACTCAACCAGAATTCTTGCGGGCGCTGTGGATGGGTCAACGCGGAGAAATTGTTGAAGCAATGGCGATTCTCCACCGCTATCAAACCGTGAAAACACCATCTGGTCGATTAGCCATCGCCACTATATATCAACTAGATGCGCGTTGGGAAGATTTGTTGATGTGGATACAGACTATTCCCGAAAGTGTGTTGCAGCAAGATTTTGATTTACTGCTATGTTACTTGCGATCGCTCGGAGAAACCAGCGATTTAAATGGTTTACTTGCAGCCTGGGAACGGTATGAACCTCGGCTGGAAAAAAATCCTAATATCATCACCCGTAACTTAGTGCGGTTATACGTGTTGGCATTTTGCGGTCAAAAAGAACAAGTCGTCACCTTATTTAATACTTCTTTATCCGCATATTCTCCAGCGATTAAAAATTTCTGGCTTGCCACTACCGACCAAGCACAAGGTTATCAAATAGCCGCACAAGAGCTACTTTTAACTATCCCTGAAAATAGTGATCTTCGTCTTGTCAGTGCAGTCAAAAGACGTTTATCCCAACCTGTACTAATAGCCGAAACACTCTCCGAGAAATCTCAAGAAATTCTCTATCGCGTCTGTATAGAAGCGGAACATGAAGCAAGGTATAGACGTAAATCCTCACGTCAACCAAATGCAACATATTTTATTATTGCTTTAAATCTGCTAGCGTTTGCCTTAGAAGTGAAGTTTGGAGGCAGTACAAATCCGAATACTTTAATTAAATTAGGAGCATTAATTCCCGAAGATGTTATTGCTGGCGAATGGTGGCGTCTGTTAACTGGCACCTTTCTCCACTTTGGGTTTTTGCACTTATTTATGAATATGTATGCTCTTTACTTATTTGGTCGTTTAATAGAATCAGGTTTAGGAGTACCGCGATATCTATTACTCTACTTTACCACCGGCATCGGCTCAATGCTGGCAGTTACTTATATGTCGGTTATGGGATATGCGAGAACTGATTTTGCTGTCGGTGCATCAGGATGCATTATGGGTTTGGTTGGCGCATTTGCAGCCATTCTCTTAGTTGACTGGCAAAGAACAAAAGCCAAGATTGCGGTGAAACAATTACGTGCGATCGCTTTTATTATCGCCTTGCAAGCTGTTTTTGACCTTAACACTCCTCAAATTAGTTTTGTCGGACATACTTCTGGGGTGATTATTGGCTTTTTTATGGGATTGGTTTTGAAATTAAGCTTGATCTGGTAGAAAGCGAGCGATCATTATCCTACTACATAACTCTCATTTTGCAAACTGATTTTTACGTAAAAATACTGATTGTAATCAAAATGTTACTAATAGTGATTTTTCGGGAACTATACAAATGTAAGTTCTGAAATTTGTGATTCTTCAAAATGATTATGTCTCAGTCATTTCCCGAAAACGCTGCCAACAATCCTCAAATAGAAAAAATTTTGAATGGTTTTTCTCAAGTAAAATATGAAATTGATTCTAAAGGTGTTAACAGTGGACTTCCCAGTAATAAAGTCTTAGAGCTATTACGACCACATCTTCTGGAAGCAGGTATGCAAGTTGAAGCCGGGAAAAAGAAAGAGCAAAGAATTCGTATTCCAGTTTTACTAGGATTGAACAATGAAGAGGAGAAGTATTTTGAGCCAGATGCTATAAGTAAAGACGGAAAAATAATTTTAGAAGTTGAGGCAGGGAGAGCAGTTGACAATAATCAATTTATTATGGACATTTTTAAAGCTTGTATGATTGAGGGCGTTGAATACTTGGTCATAGCAGTTAGAAAAAGTTATCGCAATCATGATGATTTTGCTAAAGTTTGCGTTTATTTAAGGACTTTATACGCAAGTAAAAGAATTAAATTACCTTTAGAAGGTGTCACAATAATCGGGTATTGATTTTTATCTTCAGTACAAAATGACTAGATTATAATTTGATCGCTCGTGCTACATAATACAAAAACTATCTCACGCTCGCTTTCATTATTGTCCTACAAGCTTTTTTACTTTTCCGCCTAATTAGCTACATAGCTAAGCCTTAACAGAGCTATGTAGCTGAGTTATAATATGGATTCAATATACCCATATTGCAGAAGATGGCGCAAACACAGAGAAAGCCTGTATATATCCAGCCCGAACATCACGAAATTCTCAGAAGAATTGCTTATGAACAGCACTGTAATATTTCAGACATATTAGATAGTGTGTTGGAGCAGGTAGATTGGGAAAAAGTCGAAAAGCAAGCAGGTGACAAGCTAACGAGAAGAGCGATGGAGAAAGGAGGTAAGGATAAGACTAGTTAAATTAACTTCTTTTTCATGGATACGATATCAACAAGTCCGATATCCTAAATGCGAGTGGGCACAGAAGCAACATTTTTCTGGGATTGATTTAGCCACTTTACCAAATTGTACCTAAATCCAGAGTGAATCCAGGTAACACATCTTCACCGCTAAGAGTGGTTGGAGATTGAAGTACTTCCACCTCTCGTCCCAGGCGATAGATTTCTACCTGTTGTTGCTGGCGATTAATCAACCATCCCAGTCTTACTCCATTAGCTTGATAGTCGTGCATTTTCAACTGAAGTGGCGACAAGCGATCTGTTTTCGATCTCAACTCAATTACAAAGTCTGGTGCTAATGGGGGAAACTTTTGGCGCTCTTCTTCAGTTAAAGCCTCCCAACGAGAAAGTTCGACCCAAGCAACATCAGGAGATCTCTGACTACTATCAGGTAACTTAAAAATAGTTGAAGAGCTAAAAACTTTTCCTAATCGGGTGCGACGGTTCCAAATGATGACATCACTACCCAATTCCGATTCATAACTCCCACTTTCACCACCGACTGGGGACATAATGATTAAAACTCCTGTAGCTGTTAATTCTAACGGTTGCTCCGGATTTGCAATGCACAGTTGATAGAACTGCTCGGCGGTGAAATTAACGGTGCTGAGATCCAACGGTAAAATATCGGTGTCATTAGCGACGGTGACGGTCATAAAAACCTCTCAGGGATGTTCCCGCTATCAGTTTCTCGCTATTTATATTATGCCATGTGAAAATCTGCTATATCAATGTGCCATTGCAATAAGCGAATTCGCCCTTTACTCTTCCTCACTCTTGTTCTGTTTCTCCTTTGCCCTGCAATGTTTTGATCGTTGCCTTCAAGCGGTAACCAGCTTCTTCTATGTAATAGCCAGCTTCCCCCATATCCTCAAAAACATCATCAAAGTTGGGATGGTCATTGAGAAATAGGTTTCCTAGCTTCTCGCCAATTGCTTTGAGTTCTTGTTGGATATCTTCAAGTTGTGATATTTCGTCCATAAGTTAATCGTGCGTACCGCTATAAAGGCGAAGCCATCGCACTCATAGCGCATTATTTTAAATTATAGATGATGGAAGCCAGGGTTCGGTTGCGATCGCTTTTGAAGAACGTTGCCATCGCATGAGAGTAGCGGCTTTATTAATTTCTGAGTTATTTGAGGAACGTAGAGCAAGGGTTGGCAACTCAAGTTACAACCACGACAAATGGACGTTCTGTTACAGTTGTGCGAGCTTGATCAAGTCTGTTTCCGGTAAAAAGCTCTGCTCGACAGTAGATATGATTAACCGAACTAGATTCGCGGTAATTGCAGGATTCCGGCTGTTCTTTGCCAGCGCTGACTAGTTAAAATTATGATTGAGCTAAATATTTATACAATAAAATCGGTGGAAAATACAATGATTGAGATCCTATTCCTGATCGAAGAAGACGCAGAGGGTGGTTACACAGCAAGAGCTTTGGGTGAATCAATTTTTACTTAGGCTGATGATATAGCAAGTTTGAAGGAAATGCTGAGTGATGCGGTTCGTTGTCATTTTCCTGATAAAGTAAATCGTCCGAAAATCACTCCTCGTAAAATTTAAGAAAAAGGAGGTCTCGAATGCAAACGATCCGAGTGCGATCGCGAGTTGGATCTGACGGCAACCTACAACTTAAACTTCCCGAACAGCTTGCTAATCAAGAAATTGATGTTGTCTTAGTTTATCAATCCGTTGAACCAACCAAACAGCCTGTTTATTCATTTAAAGAAGATCCGCTGATTGGTCTATTTTCAGGCTCTCCGGATCTTGCCAGTCGCTCAGAAGAGATCCTTAAGGAAGAAATCAATCAGACTACTGGATGGACATGGAAACGAGCATGAGCACAATTATAAAAAAATCCCCTGGTATTGCTACCAGGGGACAAAGTGCTAAATCTTAGCTAACGCTGGAGAGTACCAAATCGCGAAGTTCCGACTTGCGAACTCTCACCTGACCGTCATCATCAACATCAACGATCGCGCTATCACCATCTTTGATCTGACCTGACAACATAGCTTCAGCAAGTGAATCTTCTAACAGGCGCATAATTGCCCGACGTAACGGTCTTGCACCGTAGGTGGGGTCATAGCCTTCTTGAACCACACGGTCTTTAAAGCTATCGCTGACTTCAAGAGTAATACCTCTTTCCACTAAGCGACTAGCCACATCGCGTAACATAATCTCAGCAATTTGCTTGACTTCATCGCGCTTGAGTTGGGTAAAGACAATGGTTTCATCTAAACGATTGAGGAACTCAGGACGGAAGTGAGCTTTTAATTCCTCATTGACCAAAGTGCGGATGCGGGTGTAGTTAGCATCAGCCTGACTATCAGAGAAATCAAAGCCTAAACCACCACCACCTTTCTCAATCACCTTAGAACCGATGTTAGATGTCATAATCAACAGCGTGTTCTTAAAGTCAACAGTGCGACCTTTGGCATCAGTCAAACGACCATCATCGAGCATTTGCAACATCAAGTTAAAGACATCAGGATGCGCTTTCTCGATTTCGTCGAACAATACTACTGTGTAAGGTTTGCGACGCACAGCTTCCGTAAGTTGTCCACCTTCGTCATAACCAACGAATCCTGGAGGTGAACCAATTAACTTGGAAACGGTGTGACGTTCCATGTACTCAGACATATCCAACCGAATCATCGCCTCTTCCGAACCGAAGAAGTAGGAAGCCAAAGCTTTCGCAAGTTCTGTCTTACCAACCCCAGTAGGACCAGAGAAGATAAAGCTCGCAATTGGACGATTGGGATTCTTTAAGCCGACACGGGCGCGACGTAGTGCTTTGGATACAGCGGTGACTGCTTCATCTTGACCAATTAAGCGTTGGTGCAAAGTGTCTTCTAAGTGCAGTAGCAACTCAGATTCCGACTCAGTCAACTTGCTGACCGGGATACCAGTCCAAGAAGCCACGATTTGGGCGATGTCTTCCTCACCAACCACAGCAATATTCACGCTGTCAGTTTGAGCAACACCTTGGATTTGGCTTTCTAAATCCAACTCGCGATCGCGTAGTTGTCCCGCCTTGTCAAAATCTTGCAACTTAACTGCAGTTTGCTTCTCTTTGCTCACACCAGTCAATTCTTGCTTGAGGGCGTTCTTCCCAGTAGACATACTGTTCCGCAACCGGACACGGGAACCAGCTTCATCAATCAAGTCGATGGCTTTATCAGGTAAGAAGCGATCGCTAATATAACGGTCAGAAAAGTTAGCTGCAGCAACTAATGCGGCGTCACTAATTCTAACTTTGTGATGCTGTTCGTAAGCGGAACGTAAACCGTGAAGAATCTCAATTGTTTCTTCTACAGAAGGTTCGCCAACCATAATCGGCTGGAAGCGACGTTCTAAAGCTGCATCGCGTTCAATATGCTTACGATACTCATCTAAGGTCGTTGCGCCTAAACACTGAAGTTCGCCACGAGCCAAAGCTGGTTTGAGAATATTCGCTGCATCCAAACCGCCTTCAGTACCACCTGCACCAACCAGGTTGTGAACTTCGTCAATGACTAAGATGATATTTCCTGCAGAGCGAATCTCTTCTATAATCTTCTTAATGCGCTCTTCAAATTCGCCTCGGAAGCGAGTACCTGCAACCAGCGAACCAACGTCGAGGCTGATGACTTGCTTATTTTGGAGAATGTCGGGAACATCATGAGATATGATACGCTGCGCTAAACCTTCAGCGATCGCGGTTTTACCCACACCTGGCTCCCCAATCAACACGGGGTTATTTTTCGTGCGGCGACCGAGAATTTGAATTGCGCGTTCGATTTCATTCTGACGACCAATCACGGGGTCGAGCTTCCCTTCTGCGGCTAGTTTGGTCAGATTGGTGCCAAACTCGTCCAGGGTTTGAGATTGGGTGCGTCTTTGACTACTACCACCATTAGTCGGCACTGTTGTCAATTCTCCTAGCGTAGTGATGACTTGACTACGGACATTCTTAATTTCTACACCCAAATTTTCCAGTACTTTGGCGGCGACACCTTCACCAGCCTCAGTTAATCCTAAGAGTAAATGTTCAGTACCAATATAATTGTGTCCAAGAGAACGAGCTTCTCTAAAAGATTCCTCGAAGATTCGCTTCGCCTTGGGAGTGAAAGGAATTTCCGGCGGTACAAAACCAGTTCCTCTACCAATAATTCTTGCGACCTCAAGGCGTGCATCTGGGAGGGTAACGCCCAAGTCTTTCAGCACTTTAGCAGCAACCCCGGTGCCTTCGCCAATTAACCCGAGGAGAATTTGCTCGGTGCCGACGAAGTTGTGTCCCAGGCGACGAGCTTCCTCCTGAGATAACATGATTGCCTTGATGGCTTGGCTATTGAAGTGTTCAAACATGGCGGGATTCTGCCTCCTTGCTGCTTGGGTTCTGGGTGAAATCACCCTTACCTAAACTTTTGTGTACTTTCTTATAAACAATGTATCTCTCTCCTATTTTAGCTGTAGTGAGGAGAGCCGTAAGCGCTATGGTGTAGTTGCCGTCTTAAAATCTAACGTGAGATTTATGAAAGACCAACAACATCCCCTTCACGGTCGCGATCGCCAGATTGTTGATAGTCTACTAGCTGGCGTGGCGACAGACCTGAATTTAGCCGAATTAGCACGGTTACGAATTCGTTATCAAGGGTTTCCTGGTGCCCGCGATATTCAAGCGGATTTAGAAAAAGCTCTTCAAAATTGGGGATTGACAGAAGCGGAACTTTATGAAAAGACGCGGGCTTTACATGCCGCTGGACCAATTTATAAAAGTCGTGGTAATAAAGGTACTGAAGATTGGAATTAATCGGCTCACGCAAAGTCGCATAAGCGCAGCGTTAGCGAAGCGAAGCCGTTAGCCGTCAGGCGTTAGTCGCAAAGAAAGGCGCAAGAAGTTTAATGTTTTGCTTTTTTTTGTTCTGCTTGAATAAAGCGGAGGATGTCTGGTTGGTCGGTGGTTGTAGGCAGGGGGGTTTTTGACGGAATAGTGAGGTTTTTGGTTCTGTTATCGCTTGTAGAAAACATCGTACTGTCAAAGGCGGGAATATTTTGACGAGTTGCGCTTAAAGGGAAAGTTCCTGATTGGTGGTTAGCGGCGACAGTTTTGACTGAGTCTAGAGTCTCAGCTAATTTCACTTGCTGCTGCATTTCTTGGGTGGAGGAGACTAAACCACTCAAACCATTGACTAACCGCCGCAGATTTTTGCGAAAACTGGGATCGCCAGTTAACTCATCTAAATCTGAGGTAATTTTCTGAGTATTTTCAAATGTGACTCGTGCTGAATCTAAAGTTTTTTGCAATAATACGAGATTATTCGGATCGTTAAAAGACTTAGTAACATCCCGTAAATTAATGGAAGCTTGGGCGGCATTTACAGATAAAGTCTCTAAATTGTCGAGTAATTTGCTGGTAGTAAATCGATTGATTGCTGGAGAAAGACTGCTAACTGTACCCCGCAGTTGATTACTAAGTTGGGTAATGTTATTTAAAGCCAAAACCAACGATGAACGGTTAGTAGTAACCAGATTATCTAAATTGCCTACTAGTTTACTGGCTTGACCGGCGGTAGAACGCAATTCTGTGGCTGTAGCCCCAAATTGATTAATTGTGCGCGTGCTGGAAGCTGTCAATTGAGTTGTGGAAGTACTTACTTGATTCGCTGTCTTTTGCACAGAATTCGCAGCGGCGGCAAAAGTGTCTAGTTTTTGTTCAGTAGATTTAGCTAAACGGTCGAGGTCATTGGTAAGTTTTGTCACTCCGACAGCCGCAACTGAAGCATTATTCACGGCTTGGTTGACATTGGCAAATACTTTAGGTTGGCTATAAACATCTGCTAAACGACTTGAGTAGCGAATCAATTCATCAACACTGACGCCAATCTCACCTTTTAAATGCGAGCCATTACAGACAACGAGGGTAGGATTACAATTTGAGGAAAGGGCGTTAGCCAACTTAATACCGGGTGGTAAGGGCTTTCTCGGTGTAATGTCAATCATGGATTCGCTGATTAGACCTGATTGGTTCGCTTCCACTACCACATCCCGTGGGATAATCAAGTCAGGTTGGTTAACGTCGATTTCTACTTCCACTCCATTAGGACCGGGTCGCACAGAACTAATCCGCCCGATTTTGACACCGCGAAATCTCACCGTTGCGCCCTTTTGAATCCCCGCTGCATCAGCAAATTCGACAATTACTTTGTAAGAACTCGAAGCAGCAGTGAATCTACTCAACCACAGTCCGACACCGATAAAAACCCCGACTCCTAACACAATTAACAACCCAACAGATCCTTCTCGAATTACCCGCGATCGCATTTGTTTCCTCCTCTCTAAATTTTAGCCAGTCACCTGAATCGGCCCAGAAATACTCCCACTAAAAAATTGCCGAATCAAGGGATTTTCTGTACGATCAGCCTCATCGACAGTACCATCCCACTGCACTTTGCCATGATAAAGAAAAATAATTCTGTCGGCGGTGCGATGAATAGTACTGTGTTGGTGGGTAACAATGGCATAGGTATTACATATGCCATCCGTACACTGTAGTTCTTTAATTAAATCTTCAATCACTGTCGAGGCGATTGGGTCAAGACCGGCTGTAGGTTCATCGTATAGTAAAAGTTGTGATTCCTGTGTGTGGTTATGAGGATTAGACATAATCGCCCGCGCAAAACTCACCCTTTTTCGCATCCCACCAGAAAGTTCCGCCGGATAGCGATCGCCGATTTCTCCCAAACCTACCATTTTTAAAGTTCGTTTGACTAATTCGCGAACGCGCGATCGCTTTAACCGCGAGTATTGATACAATACAAAACCGACATTCTCATCCACCGTCAACGAATCAAACAACGCTGCTTGCTGAAACACCATCCCAATCCCAATTGGACCTGGATCGTCCTCAATCAAACCTTGTCGCTGTTGTCCTTTGACATAAATTTCCCCAGAATCAGGAGCGAGTAACCCCGCAATCAGACGTAATACCGTGGATTTACCAGTCCCTGAAGGACCAATAATTCCCAGCGCCTCTCCTTCGTGAATTGTCAGGTCTATATTATCTAAAACCTTATTGCCGCTAAAGGTCACAGAAACACCCTTTAGTTCAATCAATGGTTCACTCATTGGTCATCGGTTGGTGGTCATGGATCAGAAACAACATAAAGGACAAAAAACAAATGACTGATAGCGATGTCATCGTGATTGGTAGTGGAATCGGTGGATTAACAGCAGCAGCATTGCTAGCGCGTTACGGTAAACGGGTAATATTGTGTGAAAGTCACACGATTCCCGGTGGTGCAGCTCATAGCTTCCGACGCAAAGGATTTGAATTTGATTCCGGTCCTTCATTTTATTGCGGTCTTACTGACCCGCTGAGCCTCAATCCAGTCAAACAAGTTTTAGATGCTTTAGAAGAATCCCTGACCACTGTAGCGTATGACCCGCTAGGAAAGTATCATTTCCCCGAAGGTACTTTTACTGTTTATAGTAACGCTGAACGTTATAGAGCGGAAGTAGCTCAGGTTACGCCTCAAGGTGCGGTCGAATTTCAGAAATTTGCCGCCCGTTTGTTACCTTTATCCGAAGCCATGCGAGGTATACCCGCACTCGCATTGCGAACAGATTGGCAGCTGATTCCGGTTCTGTTAGGACATTATTTGCCATCTCTATTAAAAATGCTACCCAACTTACCCATAATTCAAGCCTCTGTGGGTGATATTATGCAGGCTACAGTCCGCGATCCTTGGGTACAGCGACTTATTGACTTAGAATGCTTTCTCCTCTCAGGCTTAAAAGCCTCAGGAACAATCGTACCCGAAGTAGCTTTTATGTTAGGCGAACGCTCCCGTGTCGGAGTTGAATACCCAATAGGTGGTAGTGGGGCAATTGTCGAAGCTCTCGTGCGCGGATTAAAACGCTACGGTGGACAGATTCGCCTAGGGTGCCACGTCGAGCAAATTTTGGTCAAATCGGGTCAAGTCACTGGTGTCCGCCTTCGCAACCAGGAAATTCTCCATGCCCCGATTGTGATTTCTAATGCTACGGTTTGGGACACATACAATCAGTTGTTGTATCCTGAGGATTTACCGATCGCGTATCGAAAAACTGCTTTAGACACACCAGCGATCGCCAGTTTTATGCATCTACATTTAGGCATTCGCGCCGAAGGTATCGAAAACATTACTGGGCATCACGTAGTAGTCCACGATGCTCAGCAAGATATCACAACACCGGGCAATACCTGTATGATCTCCATCCCCAGCGTCTGGGATGCTAATTTAGCACCACCAGGACATCATGTGGTTCATGCCTACACTTTAGAACCTTATGACGGCTGGCAGCGAGATGATGGATATGAAGAGCGAAAACACCAACGTGCGACATCTTTATATCGTGCTTTGGAACGAATTATTCCCGATATTCGCCAACGTGTTGTTTTAGAACTCATCGGCACACCACTTACTCACGCCGGTTATCTGCGAAGATATCAAGGTACCTATGGTCCAGGGATTGTCGCCGGACAAGGAATGTTTCCCTCCTCTCAAACTCCAATTTCGGGATTGTACCGGGTAGGCGACAGTACAATGCCAGGGATTGGTGTCCCAGCAGTAGCGGCGTCAGGTATTCTGTGCGCTAATACTTTGGTGAAACCGGAAGTAGTTAGGCAATTATTCGCCGATTAAATTTGAAATCTAATAGAACGAACCACATTAGCGTCAGCGAAGCGCCAGCGCAGCGAAGCCGAAGGCGTTAGGCGTTAGCCGTTAGCGTCAGCGCAGCGCCAGTGAAGCGAAGCCGTTAGGCGTTAGGCGACAGCCGTTAGCCGTTAGGCGTTAGGACACAAAGAACACGCAGAAAGAAATAAGTAATCTTGTCGTGAAAAGAGGGTAATTTATTTCTCGGTGGTTTTGGGGTGAATTAAGTTATTCTGTGAAACTTGATGTTGAAGCCAGTTTGTGATTACTTCTTGTGTGAGCGATTGACGTTCGGATAATGGTAAATCTACTGAGTTTAACTCTTGTAGTGCGTCCGACCAGAGGTGATTTTCTACAAAGACTTTGATTCGCTGTTGGCTGATTTCTGTCGGGGTACTCGGCGGCAATTCCGGTAATGTAGTTTCAGCGCGATGCAACTGCTGGGTAATCTTCTGGCGTTGTTCACCCGACATGACTCGAAATGATGTTGGCGCAGATGAGGTCACAAATTTTCTTTGTTCATTACTCCATCGCGAAAATTGCACTCGATAGGTCTGACCGGGCTGCAACTCATATTTGACAGGTAAGGCAACAAATGGTACTGCTTGAATCTGCTGATGCCAAACGACTGTGTTTTGAGCGTTTAAGATGACAACCAAATTTGGTTGTACAGCCGGATTGTTAGTACCTTGCCAGATGAGCATTGGTTGCGTATGCCAAATCTCTGGTTCACGTCCAATCTCTGTCCCCCAGATACCAGGTGAGAGGACTGTAAAAGGTCCACGTCCACCACCTGCACGACGAGGGACTGGACGGGGGATTAAGTTGGTTAAACTTTTAATAACTCAGATCTTGCACCTTGCGTATAAACCCGGAAAAACCAAACCAAAATGACAAATTGCGGCACTAAAAGAATATTCAGGTTTAGATAATACTGAGTTACAAATGCGATAAAACCTAAGTAATATTATGGGCTTAATT
>JBBQRU010000058.1:0-29713 GCA_038214545.1 Cyanophyceae cyanobacterium
TTCCTTGGCTTTAGCTTCCAAAGACCTCGCTAGTTCTAGCTTGTCGTCTTCCACTAGCGACTTACCTACATCCAAGCCACGGGCTTTATAGAAGGTAAAAATCATCCCGCCGCCGAGTAGCAGTTTGTCGCACTTATCTAACAACGTTTCAATCACGCCAATCTTACTGGAAACTTTTGAGCCACCAATAATTGCCGCTAGCGGACGTTGAGGATTTTCAATGGCGTTTTGCAGATACTGCAATTCCTTCTCCATCAAATACCCACCCACAGACAGGCTGAGATAATGAGTTACACCTTCCGTAGAAGCATGGGCGCGGTGGGCTGTGCCGAAAGCGTCATTGACATATAAGTCAGCATTTGCCGCTAGCTTTTTGGCGAATTCAGGGTTATTTTTTTCTTCTTCTGCATAAAAACGGACATTTTCTAGCAATAAAACTTGTCCGTTTTGCATCGCTGCTACTTTAGACGTAACTTCATCACCGATGCAGTCATCACATTTGATAACTTCTTGTCCCAGCAATTCGGAGAGGCGCTTGGCAACCGGAGTCAAGCGCAATTTTTCATCCACGCCCTTTGGACGCCCAAAATGGCTAGTGAGGATGACTTTAGCCTCTTTCTTCATCAAATCTTGAATAGTTGGCAGTGCGGCACGAATCCGAGTATCGTCTGTAATATTGCCCTGGTTATCCAGCGGCACGTTAAAGTCAACTCTGACTAAGGCACGTTTACCTGATAAATCTGTTGATGATAAATTTGCTAAAGTTTTTTTTGACACAGCAATGACCCTCCTGACTGCGGTACTGTTATGGTTTTTGAGTGCAATCCACATTCTACCGGAGTCAGGGTGCGCGAAGTGAGATAACGACAATGTTTAAGACAGTTCTATTTCCAATTGATCGCAGCCGGGAAGCGCGGGAAGCCGCCGACGTGGTTGTAAATATAGTGCAAACGTACAAAAGTCGCTTAGTACTGCTATCGGTAGTGGAGGAACCTTCTACCGAATCACCCAGTGAGGAGACAATGTCATCACCTGAGGCAGTTGCCCAACTGCTGCAAAATGCTCAAAATCTCTTTTATGAACAAGGTATCCAGTCAGAAGTGATTGAACGCGAAGGCAAGCCTGCTTTCACGATCTGCGATGTCGCCGATGAAATTAATGCCAATTTAATTGTCATGGGCTGTCGCGGCTTAGGTTTAACGGAAGAAGGACCGGCGGATAGTGTCACCAATCGGGTGATTAATCTTTCCCCCTGTCCCGTCCTAATTGTTCCTTAAGCTGATTTCAGAGGGCAAGGAACAGACTTTGTTCCTGACCAATCTGTGAATGTAGTTTCATCTTTGTAATGCCTTGGCGTTTGCATCAGTAAGCGCCAAGCTTCTGAAAAATCTAACAGGTTATACCGTTCCGGGTAATGGATTTTAATTAATTCCTGAACCATTGGATAATAATCAGAGTTGAGTCCCGGAAAAATGTGATGCTCTGTATGGTAAGCAAAGTTTAAATGCAACAAATCAAAGATTTTCGGCATCCGCAGCGAAAGACTGTCAATTAAACTTTTATTTCATTTGATTAAGAGGGCAAGGCACAGACCTCTTCCCTGACCAATCGGTAAGGATATTCTGATCTTTGTAATGTCGAGGAGTAGTTAGCAATAAATGCCAGACTTCTCCTGCACTTAATATGTAATTCATGCGTTCGGGATAGTGGATTTTTAATAATTCTCTAACCATTGGATAGTAATCAGAGTTCATTCCCGGAAAGATATGGTGTTCAGTATGGTAAGAAAAGTTTAAATGCAACAGATCGAATATTTTAGGAACCCGTATAGAAACGCTATTAATTAGAGGATCATTAACAGTTGTCATTTGGCAAATCAGGTGACCTGTATAAATATAAAATATCATTCCGCTATAGCCAATCCAAATCGGTAGCAAGTAACCAAGAACAACTTTTAGTGGATCAAATTGTAGGTATGCCAGGATACTCAGGTGGAGGAACAAAATTATCAAAAATTCACCAGCGATCGCCAGACGCTCTTTAGCACTGACTGTAAAGGCAGCAGGCAAATAATCGACATCACGATTGAACAACAGTACCGAAGTTAGATTGCGGAAAGCATAAAATCCCCAAGCTGTTACCATTCCCAAAGCTAACCCGACAGGATTGACTTCAAGAGAGGGAAAACATAGATTTTGAATCCACTTTCCCCAAGTATTAGGCTGCTTGTATAAATAGTTGCGGTCAGGATCACCTAAGGAATTTGTTTTACTGTGATGCACCCGATTATGAACTGTTTTCCACAACGTTGGTGGCATCCACAATATTGTTTGCCCTAGCAAGCTAATGACACGAGTCAAACGGCGATTTCTGATAACATCACCATGCATCAGATCATGACAGCTAAATGCCAAGACAATGACACTATTGCCCATAACTATGGCTAGAGGTAAATAAAGCCATAAAAGCTCAATAGGCCAGTGATCTAGTCTACTTGCAATCATCCAGCCCAGAATCAAAATGGACATATTAATCAGCAATATGACTAATTTGCTCGGATCGGCTTCAAACGCCTCAGCCGGAAGAGCCTGACGCAATTTCTTTGCATACTCTGCTTGTGGGATCAAGATTTGCTCGTTAGTTAAATTCATAATTTATGGCTCTATCCTCTAAACTATAGCGGTTCTCATCCGGATGAACTACAGTTTTACCTGCGTGCATCTGCGGTTTTTATCTCTTTGATGTATTGTACTCGATTGAAAAACGCTATATTAAGGCAGGACAGCAGATAACAGACCCAGGGCAAACGCATGTAAATTCTATAATCCATGCCCAGCAAGGGCTTAAATAATTGTTAGAAAACGTAACAATTGTTGAAATCTTTGCCTAGTAAGCATACTAAAAATAAGATGCGTTTTACTGACTCTCAATTTTCAGATCTTTAAAAAAGTCCAAGTTTTAGTCGTTCAGAGTATAATACACCTTTCCTAGATTATTCGGAGCTTATTATGACTTCTGTCATCAATCTGCAAGATATCCAGAGATATATTCCTGTGGTGGGAGATATAAATATCAAAAGCCCAGTTGCATACAAAATAACCCGTGGGGCGACTAAGATAGTCAACGCGGCACAAATGGCCTTGGTAGAAGCATACCTCAATGGGTTAGAGATTCCTGATCCTGTCCTGCGATCGCTTGTGCGTAGCTGTATGCCAATCTTTTTTCGGTATTTTCCTTCTCTACTGGCACCCTATGAATGGGTATTAAAAGAAACTGATAATGTTGCAGAAGGGTCGCCGGATCTAATAAAGATTCACTATGACTTACCTCAAGCGATGCTGAATACCATGATAGGCGATGGGAAACTCATTTATCCTAAGTACACGATGGCGTTATGGGAAAAAGGAGCATCTAACCTTGAGGAAGCACAAATGCACATGCTTGACGATGTGATTGAGAAGCTAGAGATCAAAGATGGAGACAATATCTTAGATTTGGGATGTGGTTGGGGTAGCGCTGCGAATTACATTCTTTCCAAATTCCCGAATGCTAAGATCACGGGTCTGAATTTGAGCCATGAGCAATGCGAATATATACGCCGCAAAATGCAAGATCCAGAGAGCTATCTTAGTTCAAATCGATTTATTTTATGTGAGATGGATTTTAATGATGCTAAATTTGAAAAACAATTTGATAAGGTCGCAGTGATTGGTCTGTTTGAACATGTTGGGAATTTAACGAAAGCATTGGAAAAGATAGCTTCTTTTCTCAAGGATGATGGTAAAGTTTTTGTTCACTTTATTACAGTCCGCATCCCAAACAATTTTTCCACTGTTTTTACTCACAAATATCTCTTTCCCCACGGGCGTTACTGGAATTACGATGAAGTTCCCAAACATGACAAAAATCTTAAGACCATTCAAAGATGGTATATCAATGGTTCCAATTACTATAGAACCAGCTTGGAATGGTTGCGTCGGTTTGACGAAAATCAGGCAACATTAAAAGATTTAAACTATGGCATGGATTATACCAGGTTTCGTAGGCTTTGGAGGTTTTATTTAATAGTTTTAGGTACCATTCTTGGTAGTTGTAATGGTGAATATAACGGGAACGGTCAATATTTACTGGTTCACTCCAAGCAGGCGTATGGCAACGAGCCGAGTAATTGATCAGAGCCATAATTTTAGATAAACAATTTCTCGGATGAACAGTTAGGCAATCTTTGGTAATAATACAATGCGTACTACACTGTTACTACGCAGGTGACGGGGGTGACGATGAATAGATTGGAAGTAGAAAGCAGAGCGATTTTTATTGGTCTAGCGGGTAGTCACGGTTATGGGTTGAATCGACCGGAATCGGACTACGACTATCGCGGAGTGTTTATCGCCCCCAAAAGGTATTATCTCGGCTTTGATCGCATTGAGCAAAAGGATACTGGCTGGGATGAACCAGGTATATTTACTTTTATCGATGGCAATAAAGATACAGTTATCTACGAATTAAAAAAAGTTCTCCAGTTATTAGCCGGTGCAAATCCGAATGTTTTAGAGTTGCTGTGGCTGAGTCAATATCCTTTTTTATCGACCGTCGGACAACACTTAATCGATCGCCGTGATATATTTTTGAGCAAAAAAGTTAAGCATACTTATTCTGGTTATGCTTTCGCCCAAATCAAAAAGATGGAAACTCACCGTAAGTGGTTGCTACATCCACCAGAAAAAAAACCACTCTCGGCTGATTTTGGTGTTGCCGCCGAATCGGTATTGACAAAAGACGAGCTTCATGCATTTCTAGAATATCTTTATCAATTAATTCGCGGCAAAATTGAATTTTTAGCCGAAGCTGAACAACTGTACCAATTATTAACAGCGGATATTGATTTTAAAGGGATGTTAAAACAACACCCCTTGCCTGACGAAACCTTAACTTACACGCAAAGCCTGACTTACACTCACGGTGATTTTATTCGCTTGCTGCAAAAAAGTCAAAGATATCAAGGCGCGTTGAGAGAATGGAAAGCATATCTATCTTGGCAGGAAAATCGCAATCCGGCGAGAGCGGAGATGGAGCGGAAATCTGGTTTCGACTTGAAGCATGGGATGCACTGCATTCGCTTACTCCGCAGTGGTGTAGAAATCTTACGGGAAGGAAGGGTAATTGTCGATCGCAATATCATCGGCGATGCTGAAGATCTCAAAGCGATCCTCAAAGGTAAATATTCTTACGAGGAAGTGATGCACATGGCTGATGATTTAGTCGCGCAAATGGATGCTGTGTATGAAAAATCTACCCTCCCGCAAACTCCAGATTTAGACCAAGTCAATGATTTATGTATTGAGTTAGTGGAAATGTTGGGGTGGGAATAGGCTAATGCGTCTTGGCGTGAGATTCCCATCATATTCTTAAAGCCCGATCAATTTCTTGCAACTTCATCTCCAATACTGATCGCAATTCTTGCAGTTGTTGTGGTGGCGATGATGCTAATACGCCATGAGAGAGAGTATTAACTTTTTTCAAAAAAGCGGTAACTTCAGAAGATGTTGGATTTTCGCTTTGCTGATACTGGTCGCGAATTTCTTTGACTAACTTGCGGGTTTGGACGACTGTGAGTTGTTCGGTGAGGACTTGAGATGTGGCTTCTACTCTGACTGTTGTTGCAGCTTCTTCAGAAATCCCTAATACTTTGGCGGAAAGTGTCGCTAGGGCGATCGCATGATATCCTTTTAATCCCTGTTGTCTAATCGCCGTTTTTAAATCCGGTGGTAATGACAACATGGGTACGAGGTTGGTTTTGACGGAGTTCGGATTCAATCCCAAATCCAATAAGCTCAACAATAACTCACATTCATCGACATCAATTGGCAAGGAACTCAAAACCTCTTGCTGTGCTTGCGTAGTTAAGGTTAAGAGATTGCTGATTTCTTTAATTTGACCTTTGACTTCGATGCGCTTGATTGCTCGATGTAAGCTAGTGATCGCCGACTCCACAGGTAAACCTAGAGATTTTTCTACTTCCCGAAATACTGCTTCCGCTTTATCCAGGGAATTTAAATCTTCAAACCCTAAAAAAGTGACTAAAGATGAGCGGTCTAAATCGGATGGCATGGGAGCAATTACCGCCCGAATCGTGCGCCAGCCTAAAAATTTGGCTGCTTCCCAGCGTAGTTGCCCGTCTAGCAACAGATATCGATTTTGTTGCTCTACTAAGATAATTGAAGTAATTTGTCCGTGTTTATCAAGCGATCGCGCTTTTGCCCGGATGAGTGAGTCGGTAATTGTTTGTCTTGGTTGTTGCGGATTGGCATCAATGAGAGTTAAATCGATATCTGTCTCTCCTGATGATTGAGAGAGGTTCTCCCGCAAGCGTTGCAAATCTTGCTCTAAGTCACTACTTGTGGCTTCTTGACTTTCCAACTTCTGCCGTAGGTCGGCTACTGTTTTTTCCAAGCTCATTTGCTCGGTGGATTCAGTAAATCTATCCCCAATTCCCGGTAATTTTTTCGCCACCTCTATTTACTCCCCTTCATTAAAGCGGCTAAATCGCGCACTATTTCTTGGAAATCTCCCCCAGCCGGATGCTTGGGTCGGTGCATTTGTAATGGTTCGCCAAAGGCACTAGCATTTTTAAATTCATTGGATTTGCGTATTTTTGGGTATAGCTTCAATCCTAAGTTCCGCGTAATTTCCGGAATCTCTTGCATGTACTGGCGGTGCATCGCCACACTCTCGTCATACATACTCGGAACAAAACCTAAAATTGGGGGACGCGGCTTTAAGCGCAACTCTTCGCCGGTGGTCACGCACCACGATACTAACTGGGCGCTACCAGCGATCGCTTTCATTTCCATTTGTACAGGCACAATCATATGACTGCAAGCAGCTAAGGCATTAACAGTCAACATGCCCAAGGTTGCCGGACAATCGATAATTACGAGTTGGTGAGGCAAGGGGTAAGTTTCCAGCCGATCTGCCAAAGTATATTCACCGCGACTTCTGACTACTAGATCGTTTGCCATCTCCGCGATCGCTGGATTTCCTTGGCAAACCTCGCATGTACTAGTGTTCCAGACAGGAGACAATGGCCAATTACCATCAAAGTCTTTGGCTAGCACTTTGAGAATTGTCTCTTCCTCACTTTTAGCTGGTAGCCCGCAAAATACATCCAAGGAACGCTGAGGGTCTAGATCTAGAAGTGCAACTTTAAACCCACGCTTGCTAACTTCATAGGCTAGATGTACTGCTAAGGTTGTCTTACCTACTCCACCCGCATTCGCCAATATTGATAGAATTATCTGGTTCATAAAGGCATAATTTTTTCTCGATTAGTATGACATCATACTATTTGCGCTGTCCATTTTTATCGGCATGACTTCCGACTCAAAATGATTAGAGCAAAGGAATCAAGTCAGCAAAACCATAAATACTGAAGATCAGCGAAAGCACAGCGATCACTTGCGAAACTTGCAATCCTGGTGAAGGCGCGATCGCTTCTCGGACTAAGATCGACAAAGATGCGCCAATTACCAAGCTCAAACCCAATACGAGGTAAGGCCACTTGGGTACAACCCCATGAATCCCCAACATTACTAGTGCTAGAACTAGCATCATTAACTCGACTATCCGGGCTGGATTTTGTTGACAAGATAAAAATAAGCTATTTAACCAAAAGTTCCAAATCCTCATATATCGTATTCCTAAATAATTTATGAGATAAATAGAGAGGCAAGGCACTCATGTACCACTTCCCGCTGCGCGAAATTTTACCTCTCTACATCTATTTAACGTTTCACCGCACCATTAGCTGTTGCAGCCTCTGCTACTTCCACACCAAAAATGCGTCCAAAGGTTTTGGCGACTTTATAGCCAGAATCAATCGATTCTAAAGGATCTTTCCGCAGTCGGTGGCGCAAACACAAAGTAATTACACGTTGAATATCGTCAACTGTAACTTCAGTGCGTTTTTCTAAAGCAGCTAAAGCTTTAGCCGCGCGGTTAGTCACAATATCACCCCGCAAACCATCAACATCTAATTCCGAACAAACTTCCGAAATTTTCAACCGTAGGTCGCGGTCAGTTGTCACAGAAGGTAAAAGTTCTTGAGCGCTGACAATTGTTTGTTGCAAGGCTTCTTGTTGAGTTTGGTGTCCTTGCAAGAACTCTTGCGGATTTTGGTCAAATTCTGAGCGTTGTTCGACTATTTCCACCCGTAAGGCTGGCTCTTTCACCGTCCGAATTTCCGCGTGCATCCCAAAACGATCAAGTAGCTGCGGGCGAAGTTCACCTTCTTCTGGGTTACCAGAACCAACCAGGACAAATCTAGCTGGGTGGCGGATAGAAATACCTTCTCTTTCTACAGTGTTCCAGCCACTAGCAGCAGAATCAAGTAGCACGTCCACTAAGTGGTCGTCGAGCAAGTTAACTTCATCCACATACAAGATGCCGCGATTAGCCTTGGCGAGTAATCCCGGCTCAAAAGCTTTGACCCCCTCAGATAAAGCTTTCTCAATATCAATCGTGCCGCATACTCGATCTTCTGTGGCACCTAACGGCAGATCCACCATCTGCACTTTTTTATGAACAACCTGAATCTCAATTTGTTGTTCTAGCTGTTGGCGAACTTCGTCGCTCATCAATTCCGGATCACTCGGATCGCTGTTGAAAGGGTCATTGGCAACAACAGAGATTTCTGGCAGTAGATCGGCCAGCGCTCGAATAGTTGTGGATTTACCAGTCCCGCGATCGCCCATGATCATCACACCACCAATTTTGGGGTCAATCACGTTCAACAGCAGAGCCAGTTTCATTTCTTCCTGACCCACAATTGCCGTAAAAGGAAATACCACGCGCCGCGCACCTACTGTGGCTTGTGCAGTTGTCACTCGCATTACCTATGAAATTACGCTGATTACCGTCTTTCATTGTGCCATAGGTAGGGGTCACATCCACTTAAGGCATCCACTCCAACACCAAACCCACGCGGCTATCTTTACCCAGCCGTGCATTTTGCTTTTGAATATCAGTAGATAAGCGTAAATTGTGAGTTACCGCATAACCAGCCGTAAGAGTAGTTAAACCCACCTCGCTGTCACTACCAGGATTAACCCAACTCTGAGTCAAAGCAAGATCAGCCGCACCACCACGAGATAAAATCAACAACAACCTTAAACCCAAATTCACCCCATCGGTAGTGTAACGGTCAGTCTGAAGATGACGATAACCAACAACCGGAGCAATATTTACATAACTACCCAAAGGGCGAACATAATAACGTAAATCACCACCATAGTTACGACGCCGACCATTAAAAGTGCTCGAATACTCGCCACCAACAGTCAAACCATGACCAACAAACACATCCTCCACCCCAAGATTTATCCCTGAAGCCGAAAACTGAGAATAACCGACTCGCAAACGCGTGCGAAAACTCGGATCATTTTGAATATCTTCAAGGACATTCGGGACATGTCGCCGCCACCTCTCCAAAACGGGAATGCATGAAGCGGAGGAAGAATAAAAAACGCAGAGGAACACACAGGTAGCACAAAAGATCGCAGAAAAACCCCTCCGCGCCCCTCCGCGCCCCCTCCGCGCTCCTCCGCGTTTCAAAATAGCCTACCGGACAACGCCATGAGTCGCCGCCGCATCAACTGTTTTCATGAAATACAGCTTGAGAAACTGTCCCCCATTAGCGACATAAAGTGGTAGTTTCTGGAAGAACTGCAAGAATTTCGGAGTACTAGAGTTAGCGATCGCAGTCAGTTTCTCGTTATTCGCGATACAAGCATCTAACCGCTGATAAAATTCGGGATTTTCGACATCCAGCATGACGGGGAATACTCGTCCTGCAGTTTCGTTGGTTTTCTTAATCACATGAATGTCGTATTCTCGCGCATCTAAACCCAAGGACGCGTAAAAGTCTTTGCGTTGGATGTCGTTGAGGTACATGGTTCCAAACACTGAGAGTAAGAAGAACCGACACCACAACCGCGCCCGCCAATCGTTGAGCATTTGGGGTTGTGTTCTCATGACTGCGTCAAAGAAGTCACCGTGGCGGTTTTCGTCTTGACACCAGTTTTCAAAGAAACGGAAAATTGGATAAATCTGATCTTCTGGATGCTCTACTAAGTGCTGATAAATGGTTATGTACCGCCAATAACCAATCTTCTCAGATAGATATGTAGCGTAGAAGATAAATTTTGGTTTAAAGAAGGTATAACTGCGGCTTTTGGTGAGAAATCCTAAGTCTAGGGAGAGGTTGAAGTCTGACAGGGCTTTGTTTAAGAAGCCAGCATGACGAGCTTCATCACGCGACATCAGGTTAAAACCTTCTGCTAAAAGCGGGTTTCTGCCTTTTAAGCGGCGACCTAGTTCTTTGTAGAGTAAGAAGCCCGAAAACTCGGCTGTGCAAGAACGTTCGAGGAATTCTACGAACAAACTACGAGTTTTGCCGTCAATCTGATCCCAAGACTGTTCAAATTCAGCATCGCGGACGAAGTGATGGCGATTATAATCAGTGCGGAATTCTTCGATGATTGCGCTCAACTCGGCTTCGTTTACCGTGATGTCCATCCGCGCCATTTCGTCAAAATCAGTGGTGTAGAACCGGGGTGTCAGCAGGGTTTCCTTTGCTGGGACTTTTACCCCTGGTCTTAATTCTTCAAAGCCCGGTTTTTTAAGGGAATCTACCATGTCCTTTTTATCTCTGTGCCTACCTGATGGGTTGGTTATTTAAGAACGTTAACACCTAGTCTTTAGTGTACCAAGGCTTGGCACGAGTGCAAAACCCTTTTGACGTTAAGAGTTGCAACATAAAGTCAATATAAGGGAGATTTTTTTCTCCTGATAGCGATCGCTTGGGGTGGAAATGGGAAAACTAGGGGAAACAATTAGGTGCGAGTAAACATATGGACACTGATAATCGTATTGCTACTTCTTATTTTCTCTCCCTGGGCTGGTTTTTTGGCTTGGGAGGGCTACATCGTTTATATAATGGCAAAATTTTGACGGGTGTATTTTGGTTATGTACCTTCGGGGTATTTGGGATGGGGCAGTTTGTGGATTTATTTTTGATCCCTGGTATGGTTGAGGAATATGAGACCAGGCTGAGGTCTGAGCAAGGTTTGTTACCTACAGGTATGTTGTCACAGCCAGCGATCGCTGCGGAAATTTATCGACCAAATTATGACTGGTTGACGGTGCAGTTACTGAAAGACGCCGCTAAATGTGGGGGTAAAATCAATGTAACTCAAGGTGTCATGTCAACTGGAGCCAGCTTTATGGAAGTGGAAGCGATGCTCAAGGAGATTATGAAGTCTGGTTACGCCAGGATAGATAACGACCCTGTTACTGGAGTCGTCACCTATCATTTTGATGAATTAAGTTAATTAAGTGCCAACCACTTTTGACCATTTAAGCGTTGTACGGCTCCAAACACCATCAGGTCGAGGGTGATTTTGCGTTCGTCAATTAAGAATGACTCAAGGGTGCTGGCTTTTTTGCCTTCATTACAAGAGAATGCCTTTTTCCCCTGGATATCTTCTTCAGGGAAGTATAAATTAAATTTCCGCGCATTGTTTTGCAAACTACCCATCACTTGCCAGCAATCCTCTTGCTCAAAACCAACGATCGGTATTTTCTGTTTAGCAAAATTGAGCTGTAGATCAGACACTCCAGAAGAAGCGATCGCTGCTTTTAATGCTGGCAAGTAATCTTGCTGCATAAATTCGACAAACGGTTTATCTTCAACAGCAGGGGCTTTCTCTTTTTTCGGAGCCTTAGCCGCAGCTTCACCATCAGCTTTTGCTGCTACTGCCTTCTCACCTTTAGCTGCGGCACCTTTTTTCGCCTTTGCATCACCTTTTGCCTCAGTTCCCTCCTGTGCCACTATATTTGTGGCGGGGTCAGGCGCGTTAGCAGTAGGAATGTCTGTAGCTTCTGGAACAGTAGTACTTTTAAGATTGTCAATTATTTCCTTCGGTGCCTTTTCCGCAACACTGATATTTTCTTCAGTAATCGAAGGTACTTCTTCAGGATTATTGGGAGTATTCGCTTCTGCCATTGCTTTAATTTATCCTCAATCACGAGTGCAACAGCTTTATTGTAGTAGAGACGAATTTAATCCGCTCTCAGGCTAAAGCCTGGAGCTATACGAACAAAGCCTGCACCGCAGGCTTCACTTATTTATAGCCTGCGGAGGCAGGCTTTGTTCATATAGCGACACCCTTCAGGGTGTTGGGTTTGGTGTTGGGTTTGGTGTTAGGTTTGGTGTTAGGTTTGGTGTTAGCTACATTTCAACCGCGACTGCATCGCACCTCAACCACCCGCAACAGCCGGAACAATACTAACTTCGTCACCATCATTAAGTGGCGTCTCTGTACCTTGCAAAAACCGGATATCCTCGCTGTTGACATATAAATTCAAAAAGCGCCGAGGCTGTCCAGATTCATCGCACAACCGCGACTTAATTCCAGGACAATTTTGCTCTAAAGATTCCAGCAATTCGCCAACGTTACCACCGCTACAATCTAAAGTAGCTTGATTATTCGTAAATTTTTGTAGCGGGGTTGGGACTAAAACTTTTACAGTCATTGATTTGGATCGTATTTAAGAGGTTTAAACTAAAACTTGTTGCCATTCCAAGCGGTCGAGAGTGCGCGATCGCTCTAAGGCACGTTCAAAGCTATCGAGTTTGGCTTCAATTGTCAAAGGTTCGCCAACATAGCCTTGAATTGCTTCTTGGGTTTTCAAACCATTGCCGGTAATGTAAACCACAGTGGTTTCATCTGGATCAATCTTCCCAGCTTCTACCAATTTCTTCAATACAGCCACGGTGGTTCCGCCAGCGGTTTCAGTGAAGATGCCTTCGGTTTCGGCTAGTAGCTTCATCGCTTCGATAATTTCGGCATCAGTAACTGATTCGATATTGCCGTTAGTTTTTTTGGCTACTTCAATCGCATAGATACCATCTGCAGGATTACCGATCGCCAGTGATTTGGCAATTGTATTCGGTTTCACTGGTTTGATAAAGTTCTGTCCGTCACGGTAAGCTTGGAAAATGGGCGAGCAACCTTCGGCTTGAGCACCACTGAAGCGGACTTTTTTCTCTGGCACTAGACCGACTTCGATAAACTCTTGGAAGCCTTTGTAAATTTTTGTAAATAAAGAGCCGCTGGCGAGAGGAGCGACAATGTGGTCTGGCAATTCCCAGCCAAGTTGTTCCGCCACTTCAAAGCCTAAGGTTTTGGAACCTTCTGAGTAATAAGGACGTAAATTAATATTGACAAAACCCCAACCATGTGTGTTTGCCACTTCCGAACACAGGCGGTTGACTTGGTCATAATTACCATGTACAGCCATCAAAGTCGGGTTATAAACCAAACTACCGAGAATTTTACCCGCTTCCAAATCAGCCGGGATGAATACACAACAGTCTAAACCCGCATAGGCAGCGATCGCGGCTGTAGAATTTGCCAAATTTCCGGTACTTGCACAAGAAACAGTCGAGAAACCTAATTCCCGCGCCCGAGTTAAAGCAACAGAAACCACCCGATCCTTGAAACTGAGGGTGGGCATATTCACAGCATCATTCTTAATGTAGAGCTTATTCAAACCGAGGCGACGTGCCAAGCGGTGAGAACGCACTAAAGGAGTCATCCCAGTTCCCATATCAATGGGGTTGTTGCTTTCAACTGGTAAAAAGGGACGATAACGCCAAATTGAATTCGGACCAGCTTGGATTGTTTCCCGTGTGACAGTACGTCGCAGAGCGCTGTAGTCAAAACTTACTTCCAATGGACCAAAGCAGAACTCACACACATTCATGGCTTTGAGTTCATACTCAGCACCACATTCTTTACATTTCAAAGCCTTGAAAGCCGTAGTCGTAGGGATAGTAGTTGCTGTCATGGGAGAAAATCCTCGATCTGGATGTCCTTGTCAATGTCGCCTGATACTAACACGAGCTAAAAGTACCGTCAAACATACCCGACTCTTTTTATCGGGTATACTGAATGTTACACCTAATAAGCTATACTTTGTCAGTTCCTCAGGTGTTTCAACCAACACCGGCAAGACTAGAACGTGGCGGCAATGAGAATTCTGCTTGTAGATGACGATGAAGTATTTTCCCAGCAACTCAAATCCAGCCTGACTGAGCAGCGCTACACAGTCGATACGGCAAGCAACGGAATAGAAGGCTGGAATTTTGTAGAAGCAGCTCGCTATGACCTGATTGTGTTGGATGTGATGATTCCAAAGCTGGATGGAATTAGTTTCTGTCGGCGACTGCGATCGCAAGGTCTACAAGTGTTGGTGCTGATTTTAACGGCAAGAGGGACAAGTGTTGATAAAGTCATTGGTCTGGATGCGGGAGCCGATGACTATTTAGTTAAACCTGTAGCGCTGCAAGAACTAGAAGCGCGAATTCGCGCCTTACTCCGGCGTCAAGCCACAACTGTCTCGCCGTTATTGCATTGGGGTAATCTCCAGTTAGATCCCAGTCAGTGTGAAGTCAAATACGGTAGTGTTTCCTTGAATCTCACAGCTAAGGAGTATGCCTTACTGGAATTATTCATGCGGAATACGCAAAAAATCCACAGCCAAAGCAGTATTTTAGATCAGTTGTGGTCGTTGGATGATGAACCGCCTAGCGGAGACACAGTCAGGGCGCTGATTAAAAGGCTGCGGACGAAAATGAAAGCAGTTGGCGCAGATGATTTAATTGAAACAGTCTACGGGTTAGGCTACCGTCTCAATCCCATTTTTCAAAAAGCGATATCCCCAAGGGATGAAGGCGCGACAGAATCTCAAGATATTTGGCGCGGATCGTCAGTTCGCGGACGTCAACCTCAGCATCAATTACAGGTAGCCAATATTTGGGAAGAAACTAAATCTAAGGTACTAGAGCAGATCGCGACTTTAGAACAAGTAACTCAATTATTGTTACAAGATCAGGAGCAAGATAGTGTTCGACACAAAGCCAAGCAAGAATCACACCGCTTAATCAGTTCTTTAGGAATATTAGGTTTACTCACCGGCTCGGAAATCGCGCGGAAATTAGAACTGCTATTACAACCGCAAGTATCTCTAGAGTCTCATCAACTACAATTCTTGAGCGAACAAGTCCAACAAATTCGCGCACAGGTAGAACAAGCTACCCCGGCTGCAGATAAAGCCGTCGCCAGAAAAACCGCTGCTCATAACCTGGCGCAAATAGAGTCCCAAACTCGCTTGCTGATTGTAGATGAAGAACGAGAATTCATCGATCGCTTGGTGCAAGCAGCAACAACTCAAGGTATTCAAGCAGCCATCGCCCCCAATTTACAACTTGCGAGAGAAGCGATCGCTCGTGTGCGCCCGGATATCGTCCTATTAGATATGTCAGTCGCTCAATTTACTGAGGGATTGAGCTTACTAGAAGAATTAGCCGCACAAACCCCCCCCATCCCGGTATTAGTATTTGCTAACGCCGATCGCGCGGGAGATCGAGTAGCGATCGCTCGCCGTCAGGGTCGCGGCTTTTTTCAAAAACCGATAGCTCTAGCCCAGGTTTTAGAAGCGATTACCCAAACCCTCAAACCCGCCAACAAAATCGAAGCTAAGGTGATGGTGTTAGATGACGACCGGCTCACTGTGCGGTTACTGCAAAAATTATTAGAACCTTGGGGATTACAAATTACTACCCTTACCAATCCTTCTGTATTTTGGGAACAACTAGAAGCTGTCACCCCAGATTTACTGGTACTGGATGTGCAGATGCCAGAGATTAATGGGATTGAATTGTGCCAAATGTTACGCAACGATCCGCGTTGGGCATGGCTGCCAATTCTCTTTCTCACCGGACATCAAGATGCTGACACCATTCAACAAGTATTCGCCGCCGGAGGTGATGATTACGTCAGCAAACCAATTGTCCCCGCCGAACTAATTACCCGAATTCTCAACCGTTTAGAACGCAGTCGTTTGCTACGTACACAAGCCGAAGTCGAGCCGCTGACAGGTTTACCAAATCGCCACCGTTCCAGCGAGGATTTAAAGAGACTTTTACACCTAGCTAAGCTTTATCAACAGTCTTTCTGTCTAGCGGTAATTACCTTAGATGATCTCATGCAGGTAAATCGCAGCTATGGACATCGCATTGGCGATCAAATGTTGCGGCGGCTAGCTCATTTGTTACGTCAAGAATTACGGAGTGAAGATATTGTCTCTCGCTGGGATGGTGCCGAGTTTGTGGTCGGGATGTATGGAATGACCCGCAGTGATGGGGTGGAATGGTTGGCACAAATCTTAGAACTGCAACGCCAGACTAGGTTACAAATCAGTAACGCGGAACCAATTACCATGACATTCAGCGCTGGTGTGACTCAGTACCCAGAAGACGGAGAAGACATCCAAACTCTTTATCAAGCTGCTGGTGCAACTTTAGAAAAAGCAAAATTAGAAGGCGATCGCATTCTCAATTCCCAGTGGCGATCGCGAACATCTCAACCCTTGCCTCTAGTCGATGCAATCTTAATCCACCAAGACTCACCATTTGCTACTATCATTTTACAAGCTTTAAAAACCCGTGGTTATCACACCCGCCATCTCCAAGATGAGAAAACTGCATTAGAAGCTTTGTGCGGAAATAATCCAATGCAAGGTAGAGTCATTTTACTAGCAGAATTGTCACAGTCCCTGGAGATCCTCAAACATTTCAAGCGTGACAAAATCACTCAAAGATCGCGAGTAGTCTGGCTAGCCAGTGAGCTGAGTGAGGTCGAACAAGCCATGAGTCTAGGATGTTTTGATTACATCAACGTCCCTTGCAATATTTCCGCATTTATGTATCGCCTCCGACAAGCATTGGAGAGTTGAGGGAGAAATTTGACTAAATTGTAAATTTTGCTACAGACCAAGAGTATAACATACGGCCGTCTCGATTTCTGCCATTTTGACAGAGGACAATTTTCCTGAGGGGTGATTTGGAAATCGACTCTCATCAAGAGAACGAATTTGAAAACACAGGAATACCGTTTCTATCTGTAATCCGCTTTCTTCAGAAGCGACTCGCACATTCATTGGATAGTTGCGCCGAATATTTGCTCCTTTAGTACCCACAACTACTGTAACGACTAATGGCAAACGGTTGATTGCGTTAATGGATAGGACTAAAACAGGTCTCTCTCCAGCTTGCTCTCGCCCTTGGACTGGACTAAGATTAACAAAGTAAATTTGACCTCGCTCAAGACTCATTCTTTCAATCCATCCATCTGCGCGATTGCAAACTCTGAGTCAATTGCAGCTAATTCGCGTTGGATTTCTGGATCATTTGCCATGTCTAAGAGCTCGGCATCGAGATTAAGTAAGTGTTTTCTGGGCGAGGTAGGTTGAACCTGTTGAGCAATTTGAGCTAATAACCATAGTTTTTCCTCAAAGGAGAGTGCGGCAATCTCACGCTCTAGCTTTTGGACTATGGGTGATAAGGTGTTAGTCATAACAGAATAAGTCAATATAAGGATGATGAATTAATCCTAACATTAGACAACTTTCCGTTTCCCTGATGTGACGAAAGTTCGCTCAGGCGCGAAACTATAGCTCTGCTTCATATTTTTGTCGTTCTTGTTGTAGTGCTATTTCTACCTGTTGATACTCTTCTTCAATCAGAGAAATTTGCGCTACTGCTCCGGCGAGTGTAAATTTAGCTGCCATATTTTCTAATTTGGCACAGAGAGTAGCCAGATGAGTGGCTCCGAGTGTTGCACTGGTGGAGCCAAAAGTATGTGCTAAGCGCAGAAGTGTTTTCATGTTGTCTTGACTCAAGGCGGCTCGCATGTCTGGAACCATCTGCGGCGATTCTGTCAAGTAGTAATCAAGGGTTTCTAATAGAAATTCTATCGGGTTAACTGCTGTGTTGTACTCAGCGATACGGATAATTTTTTGTAAAGCAATGGAGTTAATAGGAGAAGAGGAAAGGGGGGAAATACAAGGAGAAAGTTGGACAGAAATCTCCCCCCCTCCCCCACTCCCCCACTCTCCCACTCCTCCACTTCCCACAGGCTGACATTTCTTCAGTACTTGGATCAGTTCTTTGATGGGGATTGGTTTAGTTAGGTAGTCGTCCATTCCAGCGGCTAAACAACGTTCGCGATCGCCCCACATTGCACTTGCAGTCAAAGCGATAATTCGCGGACGCTTCTCTTTTTTCCACTCTTCGCAAATATGTTGAGTGGCTGTTAAACCGTCCATTTTTGGCATTTGCACATCCATCAACACAACATCATAGGATTGACGGCGCAGGGCGGAGATTGCTTCTAAGCCATTGTTAGAAACATCTGCTTCATAGCCCATCCCATCTAATAAGATCTGGATCATTTTTTGATTGATCAAATGATCTTCGACTAGCAAGATTTTTAAGGGATGTTTCTCGGCTGTTAAAATGTCGTCGTCTTCTTCTACTTCTTCGACTTTGTCAGTGACAATGGGTACTTGGATCGTAAAGTAAAAGGTACTACCAGCAAAAGATTCACTTTCAACCCAAATTTTACCACCCATTAACTCGCTGAGTTTCTTGCAGATTGCGAGACCTAATCCAGTACCACCATATTGACGGGTGATGGAAGAGTTGACTTGGCTGAATGCTTTGAATAAGCGATCAAGGCGCTCTTCGGGAATGCCAATACCTGTATCTTTCACCGCAAATTGAATTTCGGTGCGATCGCTATTCTCAATTGAGTGCGCGATCGCTGAGATTTCCACCCCGCCAGTTTCTGTAAATTTCAGAGCATTACTCAGTAAATTCACTAGTATTTGTCTTAATCTAGTGATATCTCCGACAACTGTCTTTTGGATATCAGGAACATCTGCGAACTTAAGTCTTAGTCCTTTTTCTCTGGCTGTAGGCATCATCAAATCGATCGCTTGTTGAATGCAACTTCGCAGGACAAAGGGTTGGTCTTCTAGTTCTAGTTTACCGGCTTCAATCTTCGAGAAGTCGAGGAAGTCATTAATAACTCTCAGTAAAGAATCTCCGCTCAAATGTATAGTTTCGACAAAGTCTTGCTGCTCGGTTGAGAGTTGAGTATTCAGTAGCAAACTCGCCATCCCCATAACTGAGGTGATCGGCGTGCGGACTTCATGGCTAATCATGGCTAAAAATTCCTGTTTAGCCAGTTCAGCTTGTTTGCGTTCCGTCATGTCGCGCAGAATGTAAACATAACCTCGGAAGTTTTCCATATCTGTTTGCAGGAGTGAACAGGAAAAGCTGACCGGAATAGTTGTTCCTTGCTTAGTGTGACAGACGGTTTCGACTTCTGAGACTGAGGTAATGGGGGAGGAGTTGGGAGTGGAAATTATACTTGTGATGGGTTGACCGATAAGTTCCGATTCGCTATAACCAAACATGGCTAACGCCGCCGGATTCATGGTTTTGATTTTTCCGGAGAGAGTTGTGACGAGTAACACCTCTGCCATCGAAGTGACAATTTGATCGATATACTGCTTAGAAGCGGTGAGTGTCCGGAGTAAAAGATTTGCTTCATTTGCTCCTTGGACTAAGGACTGTTCCAGAACCATCCTTTCTGTCACATCTTCTAGTAGTACGATGAGATCGCCACTATCGGCTACTTGAGTATTTTTAGTAATCCAAATATCTACATACAAAGGATTAGTCGCCTGACGCTGGCGAATAATCCCTTTGAATTCAAAATTATCTTGTTCTCCCTGGTAAATAGCCTCCAGAATCTCTTCAGTGCCGACTAATTCTGGAAAACTCAGCCGCACATCTTCACCTGGCTTTAGTTTCTCCGAGACCTCAGCTAGATGACTTACTCCAGGAGACATCAAGACAATCTCCAATTCTTGAGTAATCAGCAAATATTCAATGCGGCGCAGGGACAACAAATTTAATATTGAATTCATATTAATTTACTCAAGCATGAGCTAGGATTTGGAAAATTTCGTCTACATTGTTGCCAGTTTTGGCTGAAGTTAAATATGTGGCAAGCACAGAGGGTTGGTTGAATTGATGTGTTTGTTGCAATTTTTCTAAATACTCTACTTCAATTAAGTCTGATTTGTTCAGAGCAATGACTAACTGACTTTTAGGGTTAACGGCAAGAAAACTAGTAATAAATTCGTTAATATTAGTTAGCGTTTCTGGTCGGGTCACATCACCGACAATTACGGCTCCTTTAGCACCTTGAAAATAACTTGGGGCAATGCCTTTAAATTTATTGCTACCTTCAATGTCCCAAATGAGCAATTGTGTTCCTTGGGGTGACTGCGGTTCTGATTCTGGAGATTCCACTAATTTACGCGAGATTTTGACGCCTACTGTTGAAAGATAGCGATCGCTAAATTGGCGATCGACAAATCGTCTGATTAAGCTGGTTTTACCCACGCCAAAATCACCAACTAGGCAGATTTTTTTCGAGATCAAAGACATTTTTTAGTGAAGTAAGGAGTAGAAAGGAAGAAGTAGACTTAACAATTATCTATCTTGAGATGGATTTTGCTTTACCCAACCTACTTCTAATAACTAGAGTATAACAATTCGCCATGATTCCTGAAAATCGTAGGGTGTGCTCAAAAAGCGCATAACTCACTTAATCTTCTGAATGGTGCGTTATACGCTTGCTAAGCACACCCAATAAAATATTTATAACTCAAATAAGATTGTGAGAGCAAAATCTTCATAAATTAGCTTACTTATTTATCAGTTCGAGAAGTACACAGCGCCTGAGTGATGCTTCTTGAGTCAGATTAATTCCTGGCGGTAAATCTGTTGTCCCCATAGCTTGTAAACGAGACTGTTCAATACCGCGCTCAATTAGTGCTTTTCGGACAGTTTGCGATCGCTCCAAAGCTATATGTTGAGCAGCACCAGATCCATTTATGTCATAACTATAACCAGAAATTTTTAAAGACTTTTGGGGATGCTGTTCTAGAAAGACCTTGACTTGTTCAATTTTCGACTTTAAATCTCCAGGAGTCAAAGTCGATGAATTAGGCTCAAAGTAAAACTGCACATCAATCTGTAGCGGTTGCACTTGCACGGTACTAGAGACTAATGTGACGCCAGGGATTTGCTCAAAGGCAAGATTAATCGTTTTCGCATCGCTAGTACGGCTGATAATCCCATCAACAACTACCTTCCCCGCAACATATTTAGCAGAAATTGCCGTCCCATCCGTCTGATTTAAAACTTTGATCACTCGGTTCACCTCAGCCGCTGCTAATACCGGATCGGCAGGGATTTCTACCGATAAAATATGATTGTCAATTAACCAGTTGGGAGCGGTTGTTTTGACGATTTCTTCGGCTTTGGTACGGAGATATTGATTTGGGACTCGTCCACTTAGCTTGAGTTTGTGGCGGATACCGATGGCGTCAGCAAGGCTATCACCCTGCGTTGTCAACCGATAGACTGATAACTCCGGTGTCGAAGCTAAAGCTAGAGAAGTTTTTTCTTCAGTTTGGCGGAGCACGCCACTTTGATATTGCCAAATACCCCAAGGAAGAAAAATAGCTCCGAGCACTGTCAAAGCTAATAAAACTAGAGGCGAAGGTTGTTTGTGACGCTGTTTCGCATCTACATCATCATCCTTCAAGCTTTCGAGAAGTGTTGGTACTTGAGGCGGAATAGAGTCTGGATCGCCATCAAATTCTTCAATTAACTTCCCGTGGTCTTTCACTACTTGACTCAGGGTTTGCCGCACTTTGCCAATAAAATTCTTGGGTGGATCACCGCGCACAACCAATGCTAAATAACAGTATCCTGCTACTTCTAAAAATATCTTGGATGTGCCATAGTCGATTGCATCGAGTTCGGACACGCTACCAGATTGAGTAAAACAATCATTAGCAAAACTGCGAATCGCCGTCAACATCCCGGCTAACATCTCCGATTCTAACTGTTGAGCGTCTGAGTGTTGAATGTCCGCAATAATTAAACCCGAACCTTTATGAATTAAAAAAATCGCTTGCACAGCAAAAGGCATCGCTTCTTTAAGGATTAACTCTGCTTCGCTGACTCCTTGCAATTTGGCGCGGATTTTCCGTTTAATGCCATCAATGCTCAAGGTTTCTTCAACTTGTTTGTTAATAGCGCGGATTGTCTCTGCCAGGTATTTGGAGATGGTACTACCAATAATCGGGTAGAGAGCATCTACAATACTATCTTGAGAAAGCTCAACTTGCTTCTTCATCGCCCGTCCCATTGTCGGCGCTAATACATCGGCAAATTCTTCCGGCTCATCATGAATTTGCTGGGAAATAGCGAGAGGAATCGCCGGAGATAAGGCTGCACCCATACTAATTTTATCTTGCTCAATCCGTCTTAAGATCGCTTGATCAAATATCGGCGCAATTGCCTGCACCATCTCTGCTTGCGACTCGACAATTTTCTGCTTTAATAACTCAGTAATACACGGCAACAGTAAGTTAATTAATTTTTGTGGCTCGTAAATTTGCGCCTCTAATTCTGAAAGATTTTCTTGAATTCTCTTGGCGAGATTTTGCAAGTCGGTGAGTTCTGGACCAAATAAAATATCTTGTAATCTGTCAAATCCTAAAGTTTTTCCTGCTGGATCTGCTGAGGGTGTAATTATTTCTTCCTCTAGATGTTCTGGTGGTATATTTATTTCTGCTTCTAAATAGTCTGATAACGTATCTATTGGTTCTATATTTACCTGTTGATGAATATTTGGTGTTGTGGATAATGAATGTGGTGTTTCTAACGTCGCCTCCATAATCATTAGAGGAATTGACTCCGAAGGTGTTTTCACCTCTCCGCGATAATTATTCGCTTTTTCACCATCTTTACTAGGTTGCACTACGGCTTGAGAAAAGACGTGCTCAGATGAACCGATAATTTCTAGATCAACCAGCAGATTCACAAACATGTCAAGCTGAGCAGCTTCTTCTTCATTTAATCTGACAGATTGATCGGTCGATTTTACCTGAGCCATTTCAGTCATATTCTCACAGAAACCATTTTAAACACGCAGAAATAAAAAGCAGTTCTTAAAGCTAGTGGGAAATTAAGAATGCTCTCCCGCACCATTACCATTAGAGTGTGCTAAAACTCCGGGAACCTTTTTGGTTCCGAAAAGTGGTAAAGAATTGTAATCGCGATTGTCATCTGCAGCTTCCCGCAGTTGGGGAATTAATTCACTACCCTTCAATCGCATTCCTAGCGCAAACAAGGTTTCCGCCATATCATCTTTAGAGACTTTGGCATCTTTCAACTGTGAGAACCGCCGGTCTAGTTCTTCCATAAATGCATCCCGTAATGTCATGATGTCATCCTGCATTTGGATTTTAGTCTGGGATAAGTCTTCTTGAATCGAGTGAGTTTGACAATCTAAAGCCTCATCCAGAGATTGGACGCTGCTAGAGAACTTGCGGTTGAGACGATCGACTTGTTGGCGCAAGTCAGCAGATTCCTCTTGGGTGTTCAGGTTGAGTGCTTTCAGCTTTTTCTCTAGAGCCTCGAATGATACCTTTATTTCCGCTGCAAAATGGGCTTTGATTTGCTCAACGTGCGATCGCATCTCTTGCTGTAATAATAAAATATCTGATTCGACTTTCGTAAAGCGATTGTCATAATCTCTCAGTTGCGAGCCAAAAATAATGTCACGGATCTGATCGACATTGCCGAGGCGTTCGCGCACATCTTCTCTACTCATTTGATTCACAAGGCTACCTCATTTTAGGGAATTATACGGAGACAGATTTGCTATTGGGGCGATTTTTACTCGCCGATACCCACCAGCAAAACTTCCTCTTCTTGGTTAAATTTATTGTTCCCAGATTTTTCCGGCGGCTATCAGGCTACGCAGTATTTATTTATGCCGTCGCGCGAGCAGATCGCTGAGACATTGTCACAAATTTGTCACAGTCTTGTACTAAGTTAGAGATGTAACCAGGGATATATACAAAGCCACAAGTGCTTGTATTGTCTGGTTACATACTATTAACTTATTGTCAAGGTTCTAAGATAAATGGTATCGCCGCAACTAATTGCCGAATTCAAAGCCTGTAGCCGCCTCCAGTACAGCGGGAAATTAGACATCAGCACGAGCAAAGGACATGCTTGGAGTTTTTATTACCGCCTAGGTCGGATTGTCTGGGCGACGGGAGGGAATCATCCTGTCCGGCGTTGGCGGCGACAAATGACTCAGCATTGTCCTCAGATTGTCCTCGACCAAATTCGCTGGTCTTCCCAAGACTTAGGCATTGATTACTGGGATTATCAACTGCTAACAGTTTTGCATACCCAACACCACATCAGCCGCAATGAGGTCAAAGCGGTGGTTGACAGTACGATCGCTGAATTATTATTTGACCTCGCCCAACAAGCTAATTTTAATGGGATTGAGTGCGATCGCACGGAAGATGTAATTTTAGATGCCCCGGTGAGCTTTACCAGCGCTGATATCTCTCTCAAAGAGGTGGAAGAAGTTTGGTACACCTGGTCACAAGCAAGTTTGGCAAGTTTTTCTCCAGATTTAGCACCTATTCTCCAAAGACCGGAACAACTTCAAAGCGCAGTCAGTCCAACGCTTTACCACAACTTTGTCGCTTTAATGACTGGTAAATATACACTGCGGGATTTAGCAGTCAAGATGAAACAGCCAGTGTTGCACATTACCCGCTTGTTACTCCCTTATATCCTCAAAGGCATAATCAACCTAGTGGAAGTAGCTGACGCGCCACTAGAAGTCAGAGGC
The DNA here is from genome assembly GCA_038214545.1 of Cyanophyceae cyanobacterium. Taxonomy (GTDB): domain Bacteria; phylum Cyanobacteriota; class Cyanobacteriia; order Cyanobacteriales; family Nostocaceae; genus JBBQRU01. Next base: position 24,717 of record JBBQRU010000058.1, read on the forward strand.
TCCAAAAACAATATCGTCCCGAAACCAGTAGCCGCTGATACTCCTCTCATCGCCTGTATTGATGACAGCTTACAAGTCTGCCAAATGTTAGGACAGATGATCGCCACCAATAACATGCGGTTTATCAGCATCCAAGATGGTATGCAAGCTTTACCGATTCTGCTTGAGCAAAAGCCAGATTTAATTTTCTTAGATTTGATTATGCCAGTTGCCAGTGGTTACGAAATTTGTGCTCAGTTGCGTCGCATTTCGATATTTGCCAACACGCCAATTGTGATTTTAACAGGTAGTGATGGTCTCGTTGATCGCATGCGTGCCAAGGTAGTTGGTTCAACTGATTTTATGACTAAACCAATAAATAATGACAAAGTGATGGCAATGGTAAACAAGTATTTAAAGACGCGGGTAGCCAATAATAGTAGTGCAATGCCTACACCTTCTTTCAGTAATCAGCTATCTCTGGCTTAGGTCAGCAAAATATGCCTAAAGTTTCCATATAACCGTTATTAGCAAGTACGTTGATGTCTGACACTATTTTGATATGAAGACAATTTTATTTCATTAGACAGAAATATTATTATACACATCCTCAAACCTGCAAATCTGGTAGGCGATCGCACATCTTCACCAAGGTTATTCTCTGCTCCCCAAATCTACCTGCGCCTTAAATCTCAGTCTCATGCTCAAAGTCTTCTATCTCTTACTCAAACAAGGTTTCAGCCCATTTGAATAGGCTATCATCACCAGACTCTTAATTGATTTCTCAGCGGACTTCGGGATAATAAAATAGCCACGCATCTGCACCCTACTGAGTTTCATAAATCCTGAGTAGATGGCTCTAAATACATAAATATACATAGCAGAATATTTTTATTTTACTAAGCTGTTTTTTTGCTTATTTCGTCTTCAAAATATGATTTTTGACTAATTATTTTCAAGTTTCCAACCTGATATGCTTAGTCCTTTTGGTTTAAAATTTCACCTCTAAACACTTAATCACAATGCTTTCAGCTATTTATTCTGATCTGAAAAAACTAATCAACTTAGAGATTTCCCAGTTAGCTTTCAAAAAAATGCCGTATGTTTATCTACAAAACACTCATCCGGAAGATTTGGAAAATTACTTATATTCACGGAGGACAAAGTTTAGCATTTTAGGATACATTTTAATTGTCATCCTCCTAAAGACTGAAAAACATAAATTTAATTAAAAGTCAGTCTTAGCTCCAGAAGCAAACTAGTAATTTGCATCCTCAAATCCGCAAATACAAATATTCCAAACAGCATTTCCGATTAAATCCGCAGGCAATTCCTAAAAAAATTGCCGAACATCATCTTGGGTAGAAACCAAGAATAAAAGTCCAGCAAATAAATAAACCACCTCCATGATAAACCCTAAAAAATCAGCTTTCAAGCAGTGGCGCTACCGCCCTCTCCTCGTGACGGCATTAATCGCTGGCAACGTTTTTCAATTGATTGCCCCAGCATTAGCAGACGGCACAGCCGCAGGTACAGGCATCAGCAACACGGCAACAGGTACTTACGCTGACCCCAACGACCCCACCACAACCCTCAGCGCCACTTCCAACACCGTTAACGTGATAGTCGCCAAGGTTGCAGGTATTACTGTTACAGCTTCTGGCGTCACAAATTACGGTCTTGGTGGTACAACTCCTGCGCCTAGTAAATCAATCGATAAGAACGATGTCGTTAAATACGATTACACTGTCACCAACGTTGGTAACAGCGCTATCAATTTCCGGATTCCGAATGCGGCTGCTGTCTCCGGTCCTGGTACTGTAACAGGCAATTTACAGATTAGTCTTGATGGTGGCAAGAATTTTACAGATATTACTGGCGGAGACTTAACCACAACAGTTCCGATCCCAATTGGCAGTTCTGTATTGGTGCGAGTGCCAGTGACAGTTCAAACCAGTGCTAACAGCGGAGATACCATCAGCGTTAAGCTTGGCGGTACACCAGGTAATGCTCAGAACGTAGAGCGGATTGGTACAAATAGCAATGGTAATGACGTTTTTACAGTAGATAATGCTAGTATCTCCGGTGGAGCACCAGTAAATGGTACTCGCACAGCCGCAGCCACACAAGTAGCTAAAGTTGGCAGTGTCTTCAAAAATCTAGCTTTAGCGACAATCTTGAAAACGCGCACAGGCGTTGACACTAGCAAGAGCACAGACAACTTCAACAATGACGTATTGACCTATGGTTTGAGCTTGCGGGTTGAACAAACCGACCTTACCAATAGTACTCCTGCATTTACCCCTGCACCTTTAGTAGGTACAAGTATCAAATTTACTGATGGTACCTCTAGCACTCATATCTTAATTTCTGATGCAATTCCAGTCAATACTACATTCACTAATGCAACTGCACCCACAGGTTGGAAAGTAGTTTACAGTACTGACCTTACAAGTACATCTGCAAATTCTGCTGCTTGGTCTCTAAGCAAGCCTGCTACCGGTATCACCAGGATCGGTTTCATTAGCGATACAGTCACTTCAGTCGCACCTGGAACAACCCTAACTGGCTTTACTGTCCAGGTGACCACAACTGGTATTACGACAACTCCAACACCAGCATCAGTTAGTATTGACAACATCGCTCAAGTCTTTGGTCAAACCTCTGGTGATGCGAGTAACACCTTGGTTTATGACGATTCTGGTGACCAAATTCCTGACGATTATCACGGTACAGCTCCTTCTCCAACAACTCCTAGTAATGGTGTTGCCGATCATACTAAAGACCCGATTGACACAAGCAATAACAACACAGGCAATACGACTACTGGCGGTGCAGATAACGTTTACACTATTACACCACCTGGAGCTACCTCAGTATTGAACGGACCTAATGGTGCGCCTGATGCCACTGGTCCAACAAATAATAATGATGATTTCACTGACAAGTCAGCATTGATTCCACCTAACACTGCTCCAGGCAGTACTATTACTCCTGGTCCTGTAGCATTTACTAACACAGTTAAGAATACAGGTACAGCCATCACTACCATATATCTTGTCCCGACTGCACCTGCTAAATCAAGTGACTTGCCTGCGGGATCAACAGTAACTATCACTTATGGTAGTTTATCTATAACTTATTCCTACAATGGCAGCTCTTTTACAGCCCCCGGTGGCGGAACCTTAATCCCATTTCAAATTAGTAGTGTTGATAAAGGCGCTACAGCCAACTATGGTGTCGAAGTAAAACTACCTAACGTTCTCCTCTCAACTGATACTGGTAGAGGCTACCCAGTACCGATCACTGCTAGTACTGATATTAGCACCACCACCGATCCTAATAAGACAAATACCACCATTGATAAGGTATATACAGGATTCTTGCGGATGGTCAAGCAATCTCGCGTACAGCAAGGAACTGGTCCTGCTGTCGGAACCGGACAAGATGACTTCAACACCACACCTACTGCTGCATTCGATCCAATTGCAAATCCAACGACTGTTTACGATCCTACGAAACCGGCTTTCGATCCCACACAGGGAACAAAAAGAACTCCTGCACCTGGAAACATTCTAGAGTACCGGATTGTTTACATTAACGTTGCTGACAAACAAGCTGGCAGTGGTGACATCATCTTGAATGCTAGTAACGTCGTGATTACTGAAGATGGTAATGGTATCAATCCTAACACTAATAATTGGGCACTTGACCAAGATGGAAATGGTGTAATTGATACTAGTAATGTCCCTGGTACAGCAAAAGATTCTGGTACTGCCAATATCACCTTTTTCAGCGGGAAGCCAGCAACTACTGCTACTCAAGACCAAACAGGTACAACAGCTTCCACCGATGTCACCAAGTATGTGGATACCGTGACTGGTCAAGTTGCGCCTGGTCAGGTCAGAACATTTGGATTCCAACGCAAAGTCAATTAGGACACGATGAATTATGAATGGTAAAAATCATCATTCATAATTCTTTACTCACACTTTTTGTAGTCAAAAATTCCGAGGTAATTATGAAGCGTTTTTCTCTTGCAGGTATCGGCGCGATCGCTCTCTTCGCAGCAGTACCATTAACTGGAGTAATTCCAGGAATCCCGAGTATTGGACAGATGGGAAGTGCGATCGCTCAAAACATCCAACGTCAACCCCAAATGCATTTGCAGTTGGATGCAGAAAAGCAAGTTATTTCCCAAGATAAAGAAAGCAAGCAAAAGGTTTCTTGGCAAGCTTTAAAAGGCGAAGCTGTTGTCAAGCCAGGAGACTTGTTGCGCTACACCGTTAGTGGTGAAAACTTTAGCTCTAGCCCCGTCAAAAATCTCGCTCTCAATCAAGCAGTTCCTAAAGGCATGGTATTTGTACTGAAATCTGCCACAGCAAATGCAGCAGTTGGTACCAAGATTGCCTACAGCATTGATGGCGGACGTAACTATGTTGAAAACCCTACCGTGAAAGTCACCTTACCTAACGGCAAAGTCGAAGAGCGTCCAGCACCAGCTACAGCTTACACCAATATCCGTTGGAACTTTAATAATGCCGTAGCAGCAAAAACAACAGTCAAAGCAAGTTACCAAGCGCAAGTACGGTAATTACAAAAGTTAGGAGTGAAAAATCAATTTAACTCCTAACTTTCCACAATAAACACAATCTTCTGTCAGCAAACTAAACACTGACAGCAGGATAGTTCTGTGCGTTTACTCGCGTCCGATTCAAGGAGAAAAATCAGTGAACCGTCCCCAAAACCAACAAAATACTCGCCCAACTAGTTGGTGTCAACGGTTAGCAGCAACTCTTCTCCTCGGTAGCGTGTTGCAGCCGATGGAGGCTCTAGCTCAAGTTCCCGGTAGCATCCCAATTACAAATCAGGCTAGCTATTCATACACAGATCCCGGTAGCAATTATAAATTTCAGGCAACCACGAGTCAACTGACCGTCATCCTGCCGCCATTAATCGATCCGTTAGGGCAAGTCTTAGGCTGTAACGGACAACCCGTAGCTGACTATACAGGCTTT
>JBBQRU010000059.1:0-29050 GCA_038214545.1 Cyanophyceae cyanobacterium
TGCATTGGGGAATGAGTTTGCACAGCAGTATGTGGAAAAGAGCGATTGCTTGATTATGTTGGGTGCATTCTTGACTGATTTAAATCTGGGTATGTTCACAGCTAACCTCGAACCCAAGCATTCCATCTATATAAACAGCGAGAAAACATCTATTAAGTTCCACAACTACGAAGAAATTCGCTTGCAAGATTTTGTCGAGGGTTTGTTAACAGCGGGGATTCAGCGTCGAGATTTACCGAGCTTAGATCATCTCACCCCTCCGACATCCTTCTCTGTAATCCCCGAGCAACCCATCACGATCACTAGATTATTTGAGCGGTTGAATTTCTTTTTGAGTCCGGAGATGATTGCGATCGCCGATATAGGAGATGCATTATTTGCAGGATTAGATTTGTTTGTCCACGATAAATCCCAATTTATCTCATCCGCTTATTACACATCTTTAGGGTTTGCTGTTCCGGCTAGTATTGGTGCTCAGTTTGCTAATGCTAACACCCGTCCATTAGTCTTGGTTGGCGATGGTGCATTCCAAATGACCGGGATGGAATTGTCCACGATCGCTATGGACTTAACCCAATTGTGATTGTTCTCAACAACGGCGGATATGGCACTGAGCGTCCGATGCTTGATGGTGCATTTAATGATGTATTGCTTTGGCAATATAGTCAACTTCCCAAGTTATTGGGTACAGGTCGAGGATTTGACATTTGGACAGAAGATGATTTAGAAGCCGCATTAAAGGATTGTCGATCGCATACAGACAGTTTTTGTATTCTAGATGTCCATCTCGATGCAAAAGATAGTTCCATCGCCATGCAGCGATTAACTAATGCACTCGGAAAACGCATAAATTCCTAAAATCATCATTAAGCTTCACAGGCTAATCGTTTGCATCTAAGCCAGCCGCCTTCAGCTTCAACTTGAGAATGGCATTTTCTTCCTTTAACTGCGCCTGGGTTTTTAATGCTCCCGTTGGAAAAGTTACAGCGTCAATATCCAAGAAATTGATGATCGCTAATTCTACGACCTGATCGGGACTTAGTCCTGTTTCCACTCCGTAGTCTTCTAGTGCTTCTCTAACGGTTATGGGCAGGGAATCTAGAATAGTGACTCTATCAGTTATTTGCATGATTTTTTTGACCTCTGACGAAGGTATACGATTGTTATATCTTGGCTTTGACTGAACTATCATCCACGCTTCTAGCTCATCTAAGCTAGATAACCAGTACGGTGAGACTGTAACTACTGTAATTCTAACATCTGCTGAATTAGCCCCATCAATGAAGGCACTGACTAGGGCTGTGTGTCCTGTCTTGAAGCGATCTCGTAGGTTAAGCGCTTTACCTAAGTAAATCACCTGATTCCGATTTCTGATCGCATACAAACCTGGCTGACGTGGCAATTGTTTAAAGTCTTTAGTAAGTAGGTAGCAATCCTCAAAGTTCACCTGAGAGAGAATTTTGAGAATTCTTAGGGCTTCTTGTTTGATACGAAAACGAGTGCGGTTATTTTCTTAATTGCCTGATCCCACTATTAAACCTTAGTATATCAGCACACCCAGGAGCCATTAAGCGAAAAAAAATGGTAGCATAATTCAGTTTAAAGAGCGAAAAATCTGTCTTACCACTTCTAGAAAACGTTGCACGATCGCAGAACTATCTTGCTTACGCCAGATAATCGCGATTGTTACTTTCGGAGTGGATTCGGCGATCGCTTTATAAACAATACCTGGACGTTGAAGCTGTTGTAGGGAGGCGGGAACGATCGCAACTCCCATTTCTGCACCCACTAAACTCACAATCGTTTGCATTTGGATCGCTTCTTGCGCCACGATTGGGCTGAAACCGGATTGTTGGCACAAACTAATAATCAAATCATATAGGCTGGGAGCAACATGACGCGGAATGATAATAAAAGACTCATTCTTCAGCGATCGCAAAGATACTTCACTATGATTGGCGAGTGCATGAGTTTCCGGTAGTGCGACCATTAGCGCCTCTTCAAATATCGGTTCGACACTAAACTCATCGTCTTCGATTGGCGGACGAAATAATCCAATATCAATCCGCTTTTCTCGCAGCCATTGCACTTGCTGGTCGGTTGTCAATTCCTGCAATCCCAATTTCACGTTGGGAAACTGGCTACGAAAAGTACGCAGAATTGGCGGTAAAACATTGTAAGCAGTAGAACTGACAAAACCGATCGCGAGTTGGCCAATTTCACCTCGACTCACTTGTCGCCCCACCTGAATTGCCTGTTCCAGCTGCTTGAGAATCCTGTGCGCTTCCACAAGAAAGACTTGTCCTGCTTCAGTTAGTTGCACCGAGCGCTTTGTGCGATAAAACAACGAGAAACCTAGTTCTGTTTCTAGTTGACGAATTTGCTGACTCAAAGGCGGTTGAGCAATGTGTAAGCGTTCAGCTGCACGTCCAAAATGCAGTTCTTCCGCCAAGGTGACAAAATATCGCAGATGTCTTAATTCCATTGTTGAATCCGATTAATACTTTAAACATATTAATCAACCATGAAAAATATATTGGACATCTCTTATGGACTTCTGTACCTTGGTGAACAAGGGGATAGATTGCCGAAGAAATCAGAGAAATTTTTATGATACAGAATCAATGGAATACCGAACTCTACGAGAACAACCACGCTTTTGTTTGGCAGAATGCGCTCGCCATCCTGGAATTACTCGCGCCAAAACCCGGAGAACGCATTCTTGATTTAGGCTGCGGAACCGGACAACTCACCCAGGAGATTGCAACTTACGGTGCTGATGTAATGGGAATTGATCGCGATTCTGCCATGATTGACAAAGCCAAGCAGAATTATCCGCAATTGCTATTTACCGTCGCTGATGCCACGGATTTTACAGTTGAACCACTAGATGCCGTCTTTTCTAACGCTGTTTTGCACTGGATTCCTGAAGCAGATGCCGTGATTCGCTGTGTGTATCAAGCATTGAAACCTCATGGTCGTTTTGTTGCTGAGTTTGGTGGTAAAGGGGATGTGAAAGCAATCGTCAATGCACTCAACAGTGTTTTGGAAACAATGCCAAAATCTTTTCCAACTATAACTCCTTGGTATTTTCCGAGCATTGCAGAGTATACAAGTTTACTGGAAGAACAAGGCTTTGAGGTAAGTTATGCCGCCCTGTTAAATCGTCCAACACCTCTAGAGGGCGGGGATCGAGGCTTAGCAAATTGGATGCAAATGTTTGGGAGTCGTTTTTTAGAAGAACTATCTAGCGAGCAACAAACAGAATTAATTCAAGCTGTTGAGCAGCAATTGAAACCTATACTGTACCGAGACGGCAGATGGAGCGCAGACTACCGTAGAATCCGCATAGTCGCTACCAAATAGATGCACGAATTATTTTCAACACCCTCAACAATATTTCTTTTTTTCACTGCGATGTTAGCAGGGACGATCAACAGCGTTGCCGGTGGCGGTGGTTTGATTGCTTTCCCCGCACTATTAGTAGTCGGAATTCCGCCCATTAATGCCAATGCCACCAATACCGTCGGACTTTGGTTTGGCACTGCTGCTAGTGCTATCGCTTACCGTCAAGAACTTGCCCATCAGAAAATGCTTTGGTTACTCAGTAGTGTGAGTGTTGTCGGTGGAGTTGGGGGTGCTTACATACTGCTGCATACCCCTGAAGCTACTTTTGAGTCGCTGATTCCTTATCTAATGTTGATTGGCACTGTCTTATTTGCGACAGGAAAACCACTAATAAAATGGTTGAGGAGTCGCAATCAGCATTTATCCAACTTTCGCTTACCGACAATAGTGGTTTTGCTGCTTCAGTTAGCGATCGCCATCTACGGTGGTTTTTACGGTGGCGGCGTGGGTATTCTCATGCTGACCGTTCTCGAAGTCATGGGTATTCAGAACATGCATACGATGAACGGCATGAAAACCTGGTTGGCAACTTGTATAAATGCCGCCGCGATCGTTTATTTTATGCTATCTCAGACGATTCTTTGGCAGCAGGCAATTGTCATGGCTCTAGGCTCACTAATCGGCGGTTATGGTAGTGCAAAATTTGCTCGTCAGCTCCATCCATCTTTAATTCGCTATGTTGTGATCGGAATTGGCTCTATTATCACGGCATATTTCTTCTGGCATCAACACAGAAATTAGTTCTCGCTCCCGATCATCAGTTTTGGACAGAGCAGGCAATAAAATAGAGGTTGTTTGAGCAGCGTAAAAATTTGACGAGGCAAAGAGGAAGCGATCGCTTGGCGCTAGAAAGGCGGTACGCGATGGCAACGACTAAACCAAAACTGACGTTCAGAATACTCAACCAATGAAAACGGTAGCGCATCCAGTGAGATACGTGCTTTAAGTTGGCAGTAAAACTACTGAAAACGTGATAACAAATCCTCTCGGGACAAACTCGACAACTGCAAAAGTAAAGCTGTATACTCAGTCGTCGGTAGATTTAATATCGGCTCAACAATTGTGCTTAACACAGAGTCTACCTCACCAAAACGTGCTGAAAGTAATTTTTCCAGCAATTGCCGTCGCTCCTGCTCCTTACCGATCTCCTTACCGATCTCCTTACCGATCTCCTTACCACGCTCCACAGTCTCTTGTTCCCACTCTAAATAAGCTTGTGACAAGTTCATCATTAACTCCCTCTCTTCAAACTCAAACTCTTGACTTACTTCTATACTAATCTTCCAAGTATAAAGTAGCTTTAAAATCACAGAACGTCTGGTATTTCCTTTGGGTAAAGCCATTACCTCCTCAACCGCTTGTTTTTGAATCAAACCTTTACCCAATATTCTTAACCAAAGTGTTTCCGGTGTACGCGGCAATCGATCAATCGCGACAATTCGAGCTAGAAGTATTTTGCCGGAAAAGTAAATACCTTCTGGCCAAGTTTCGTCTCTATGGACAGGTATATCATTTAATACATCATCCGAGCAAGAAGTCGCAATAATCCACAGTCTGGGAAGTTCATCGGACGAGATTAGATCTTGATCTCGTCGGGCATCACGTTGAATTTCTGCCTCTAAGTGATATAGCTTGTAGAGGCAACTGCGAATTTCTGTTTCAGTCGGTTGCTTGCGGAATGGTTCGAGTAAGCAAGGGGTTTGAGCGATTGAAGCTAAGATTCCTAATTCGCTTAAGTCACCAGTCGGTCGATTTGATGGAATAAACCAAATATCGACAAATTTTGGTTCCCCAGGAACCTCAAAGTTGATTCTCACCTCACCCAAGGGAGAGAGAAATTCCTCAAAAAACTGTTTGGAAAATTGGTCGAAAGGATTTTTAGTCATTGAATTTATACATCGAAAAATGGATATTTGAATTGTAAAACCCGATAATCTTCAATGAGATTAGAAAGGAAGGGCTGAGATGACAGGAAATTATAATTTTACCAATTTAACTTAAGATTTGGAACCAATAAGAAAAGCAAAAATAGCGGCGAAAACGGTACAATTAGCTGAACAAATTCCCGTTACTACCAAAAAGCCGAATATGACCAGTGCTTATGCATTACCGCTTCTCAGTTGCGGGTGGGGAAACACGCCTGTGGAAGAATCTTTTCTCTCAACCGTTAGTACTATTGTGGAATTCGAGACAGAAACAGAAGCAGTACTAATGGTTGAAGAGTTAACCGTTAGTACTATACCAGAGCTTGAAGAAGCAGTACTAATGGTTGAAGAGTTAACCGTTAGTACTAAACACAATTCTAGATAAGCTTGTCTGGATAGCGTTAAAATTTGACAAGGGCGAAGAGGAAGCGATAGCTTCGCGCTAGAAAGGCGGTACGCGATGGCAACGACTAAACCAAAATTGACGTTCAGAATACTTAACCTACGAGGACGGCGGCTCAAGTATTGCGAGCAGGCAAATAAGAGGCGAGTATCAAAATTTGTATCATTCCCAACATCTTAGCTGACGACGAAAAGCTTTGATGTTAAAAAGGATGGCAGAACACTGATAAAAACTGACTGACATTGGCTGGCACAGTATACGCTCGCCGAATGCATCCTTTTAAGGAAAGATGTTTAAACTTATTTCCGAAAAATCAGCCCTTCATTGTGAATCTATGCTGTAAGCCTAGCAATCAAGTCTAGACTAGTATCATTTTTGACTGGAGAACTCGCAGTGACGCTGGAAGAAATCGATCAACTTTTAGCTGAGTGGAAAAACAAAGTTCAGCTTGTCGGTGAGAATTTGTTGGATTTACAACAATTGCCAACCTACCAAAGGCTGTGCGGGACTCCGGGATATCCAAAATTAGAGTTGACGGGAATTACAGCCGCGCGGGTTCTTCCGGTGATAGCGGCGATGGACGAACTGTTTCAACACTTTGATTTATTAGCCGAGACGATTAAGCAAGCTGCTCTTCTCCGCTCATCAATCGGACCCTTCTTCGGTGCAGACCAAAAAATTGCCGAAATTGACGAATTGTTAAGTGGAGTCTCAATTCAGTTAAGTGTGGGACAAATACCCTTAGCAGAAAAAGGACTACTAAGTGGAGCGCAAAAAGTAAGAGCGATCGCCCCCACACACTTACTGCAACAGATGACCCACAAATTTGGAGCAATTCGAGATGTCATTTTTGCAGTAGACACCGCTTGGACACATCTAGACAGCCAGCTAGAGGAGAGTCAAGCCCAGATCCGCTATCTAGAAGCCCAATCTGTATCTCTAAATTTAAACCTGACTATATTAAATGATGTATATACCGCGATCGCTCACATCCAACAACAGATCGAACAAGATCCACTTGCCGCCAACACTGATTTTACTCAGCAAATCCAACAACCTTTAGCCCAGTTAAAACAAGATCTCGCACAAGCAGTTAAAGCCCGAGAAAAACTAGCGACAGCCTGCGACTTACTCTCCTTACTCCAAAAATCTCATACCCAAACCACCGCCATATTCACAGAAACTCAAGCAAAAGTATCTGAGTGTAATTTACTACCACCTTTACAGCCACTCGCGATCGCCACCTTGAGTCAATGGCTAACTAAATTAGAGACAAAACTCGCCGAAGGTTTAGTAAGTCCGGTGCTGATTGGCTTAGATAACTGGATGGCAAAAGCGAGAGAGTATATTGGATCTGAAAAACAAACATATCAGACAAACAGTGCTTTTTTACAAACACGTTTAGAATTACGCGGACGCCTTGATGCACTAACGGCTAAAGCCTTGGCGCGAGGAGTGATCGAAGACAGTACCCTGACAGAACTAGGGATGCAGGCAAAGCAACTACTTTACACACGACCCACTCCTTTAAATCAAGCGGCTGAGTTAGTATCTCGATATGAAAAAAGACTTAACAATCCCAAGGAGAAGTATTAATGGAAGGCGATCGCTGCAACCGCAATGGATGTACTGGTCTAATCGAAGATGGCTTCTGCGACACCTGTGGAATCGCTCCACTTCAGGGTAATTACCCACCAAGTGTGACGATCTCGCCTCGTAGCACACCGCATACAGGCACTGGTTCCTCACCATTGACCAACCGTTCCAAAGGTTCGCGCCGCGTCGGGACGAGTGCTCACCATAGTAGTCGTAACTTAATTGGTGGTGGACTCGTATCTGTCCCAGAACTACCATCAACAGCTCCGGAGAAAGCGATTATTCCCGATCCCAAAGTCCCGGAAAATAAACGCTTTTGTGCCAATTGCAACAACCAACTCAAACGAGAGGCAGGTTTTTGCAGCCAGTGCGGACAGAAATTTTCGTTTGTACCCACACTCCGTCCCGGCGATCTTGTTGTTGGGCAATATGAAGTTAAAGGCGCAATCGCCTACGGTGGATTAGGTTGGATTTATTTGGGTTTTGACAGAATGTTGTCGCGGTATGTAGTGCTCAAAGGTCTACTTAATACTGAAGACGCCTCAAGTGCTGCTGTCGCCGTCGCTGAAAGACAATTCCTGGCTGCAGTCAAACACCCGAATATTGTGGGAATTTATAACTTTGTTAACCACGGTAGCGAAGGTTTCATTGTCATGGAGTATGTTGGCGGTAAAACCCTCAGAGAAATCCGTAAAAGCCGAGGGCCATTACCAGTTGACGAAGCGATCGCTTACATGCACCGCATCCTCAGTGCTTTTGATTATTTGCATTCTTTAGGCTTAGTATATTGCGACTTTAAGCCAGATAACGTCATGCTTGAAGGCAATGAAATGAAGTTAATTGACTTAGGTGGTGTCCGCCGAATTGACGATCATGATGGTGATATTTATGGCAGTGTTGGTTACAGCGCTCCGGAAGCTGGATCAGGTCCAACTGTAGTCTCTGACTTATTTACGATCGCCAGAACTCTCGCAGTATTGCTGACTGATATTCGCGGTTTTAACAAAGAACACTTATATACACTTCCAAATCCACAAGTCGAACCACTGTTTGCTCAACAAGAATCACTGTATCGGTTTTTACTCAAAGCCACAGCCGCTACCCCAGACGATCGCTTTCAAAGTGCTGAGGAAATGGCAGATCAATTATGGGGTGTACTGCGAGAAGTTGTAGCGATCGCCACCGATATTCCTCGTCCAGAGGCAAGCAAAGTCTTTGGTAGCGATATGCTTGCCCTAACTAACCACGGTGACTTTGTCCCCTTGACTACAGACTATCACTACTTACCTAATGTCATCTCAGATGTTAACGATCCAGCTTTTAATGCCATTATCAATGCCACCACCACCAGCGATGTACAGAAACGATGTGCCTATTTAAAAACAGTTGTCCAACAATTTCCCACTTCCACGGAAGCATGGTTACATTTAGCAAATAGTCTGATTGATACCAGTAAATACGACGATGCCGAAAAAGCCTTAGCCAAAGTTGAGACACAAGACGCTTGGGATTGGCGCACACTATGGTATCGCGGTCGATTACTGTTGGCTCACGGGAAACCTCAAGAAGCACAAGCCGCATTTGACCAAGTTTATTTTGATTTACCAGGAGAACTTGCACCAAAACTAGCGCTAGCACTGACAGCGGAACAAGGACAAAATTACTCCTTGGCAATTAAGATGTATGAATTAGTCTGCCGTACTGACCCTAGTTATGTTTCTGCCGAATTTGGATTGGCGCGGTGTCTAGATAAAACCGGCAACCGTAGCGGTGCAGTAAATGCCCTTAAACGTGTACCGCAGACTTCTAATTTATACACGCGAGCGCAGGTAGAAATAGCCCGCACCTTAATCGACCGTACTCATTCTGTTCCTAGTACTCAAGAACTCAAATCCGCTTCCGCCGCAATTGAAGCCTTGAATATTGAAGGCACAGAACTCCATCAACTCACGAGACAAATTCTAGAAACAGCATTAAATCTGCTGACATCGCAGCAATTAAAAGCGACTTCTGACTTAAAAATCTGCGGACAGCCATTGGAGGAATTTTCTGTCAGACAAGGTTTGGAAAAAGCTTTGCGCCAACTCGCACATCTGACAACAGGTAGCGAAAAAATTCGTCTGATCGATCAGGCAAATCAAGTACGAAGTCGAACTTTGGTTTGAGGTAAAAAAAAATGAGTGAGATACATTGTTCTAAGTGTGGATTTGTCGGCACCGAAGGCGATCGCTTCTGTGAGGAATGCGGTACAGCGATTAGTGTGGAGGTAGGGTGTGAAAAATGCGGTGCAGGCGTCAAAGAGATTGACGGGGATGGATATTGCTTAAATTGCGGATTTCGGCGCGAAGTTAAACAACGAGATCATTTTGAGGTAAGTTTACACTTGACTTTGGCAGGGGTGAGCGATCGCGGACTCAAACATCACCGCAATGAAGATTATCTAGCATTAGCCACCGTCAACGACTGTCAGATTTTAGTTGTTTGTGATGGTGTTTCTAGTTCTTCTCAAGCTGATGTTGCGTCAGAAATTGCCGCTATTTCCGCTTGTCAGGCATTAACTACAGCGATGCAACAAGGAGAACATCCGGAAGTCGCCACAAAAACTGCATTTATTGCTGCGGGCAAATCTGTATGTAATATTCCTGATTCAGTTAGTATAAATTCGGAGCCTCCATCTACAACTATCGTCACAGCGATCGTTCAAGACCGCACCGCGACTATTGGCTGGTTAGGAGACAGTCGTGCTTATTGGCTAGCGGACACCGGATCGCGTCAGTTAACTACAGATGATTCCTGGCTAACAGAAGTAGTAGCCGCCGGGAAAATGACAGAGGTAGAAGCTAATCTTTCGCCTCAAGCTCATAGCATAACCCGTTGGCTAGGTGCAGATGCAAATGACGAGTCAACACCAGGGATTATTAATTTTACGATTCCTGGTAGTGGCTACCTACTATTGTGTAGCGATGGCTTATGGAACTACGCATCTGTTGCGGAATTAGCGCAAGTCTCACCACCAAGTGTAGAAGCGCTAATTATCTGTCGCCAGCTAGTGGAGTTTGCCCGCAACTGCGGTGGACATGACAACATCTCTGTTGCTGTTTTGTCCTTTGTTACTACTTAGGGATATACTCCCTCCCCGCTAAAAAACTACCTTGATTCTTCTTTATATTCCTTGTGTTCTTTGTATTCCTTGTGTTCTTTGTATTCTTTGTGTTCTTTGTATTCTTTGTGTCCTTTGTGGTTCGTTTAATTTATTAAATAAGGAAGCGAAAATGTCTAACTTCAAAGCCGAAATCTTTCAAAACCAATTTCTCCCTCAAGGTTCTAGAGAAGTCAATGCAATTATGACTATTAGCGTTGAAGACGGCGATAGCATCACCGCTACACCAAGTAATAACCGAGTGTTTGGGGTAATTTGTGACACTTCAGGCTCAATGGGAGGAAACAAAATTCACGCCGTCAGGTATGCGATAAGTAAAGTTGTGAGTTTGTTGCCAGAGGATGCTTACTTCTTTATTGTCACAGGTTCAAGTCGAGCTAATGTAGTTTATCCTGTTTCTCAAGCCACTTCCTTACACAAACAACAAGCGATCGCGGCAATTAAAAATATTACAGCCAACGGTGGGACTTTAATCTCAACTTGGTTAGAACAAGCTTTGGCAGAATTTCAAAAAATGCCGCAAGCAGTCCGTCAAGCTTTGTTACTCACGGATGGACAAAATGACGAGTCAGATGAGAAAAAACTCAACACTGTATTACAAGCATGTGAAGGAGTATTTCAATGCGACTGTCGGGGTGTAGGTACTGATTGGCGAGTTCCGCAACTACAGCACATAGCCAGTAAGTTGTTAGGGACAACTGATATTATCCCTGATGCATCAATGATTGAAGCTGACTTTCAAGCTATCCTCGCGCTTGCTATGAATAAAGATCTAAGTGATGTTGCCCTGCGTTTATGGACACCGCAATCAGCTAAAGTACTATTTTGCAAGCAGGTGAGTCCGGATATTGTGGATTTGACTCCTAAAGCTAAAACTATCAAGCCTCAAGTTGTTGATTATCCTACCGGCGCTTGGGGTAAGCAAGAATCCCGCGATTATCACTTTTGTATTGAGGTCAATCCTGGCAATGTTGGAGATGAGATGCTTGCTGGTAGGGCAAGTTTACTGTATACAGTCAACGGTGTAGAAACTAAAATTACAGATTCCCGCATCCTCGCCACCTGGACAGATGATGATGTTAAGTCTACCAAACTAGATCGTACAGTCGCTCATTATACGGGACAGGCAGAACTGGCACAGTCAATTCAAGCAGGATTAGAAGCACGGGCGAGAGGTGATGTGGAAGTGGCGACTTCTTTGCTGGGTAAAGCGGTCAAACTCGCCCATGAATCCGGTAACGAAGGCACTACTAAGTTGTTGAAAACAGTAGTAGATATTCAAAACGCACCAGAAGGTACAGTCCGGCTGAAACGAGAAGTGGCGGATGTAGACGCAATGGCATTAGAAACACGTTCAACTAAAACCACTCGGATTCCTAAATCTTAAGTGACAAATTTATGTCAATTTATCTATGTCCTCAAGGTCACAACTCAACAGAGTCCGATTATTGTTCCGATTGTGGTGCTAAAATTTTGGGTAGCGCTCAATTAGAATTATCCATCCCAAAACCCACACTGCCGAAGTGTCCTGCTTGCTCAGCACCATGCGAATCCAATCACAGCAAATTCTGTGAAATTTGTGGTTATAACTTCGTCACAAATTCTAGCGGCGGCGTCCCTCCTTCCCCACTTCTTGCTGAGGTGAAATCCGATAAACCGATAACACCCAATCTCTCTAAGGATACCGCCGACGCGACAACACCTGTGATTGCCTGGGAAATTGTCGTTACCGTTGACCCATCTCTGCGCGAGGCGGAAAGTCCACTACCACTTGTCAATCAACCACCCATGACTTTACGACTAGAAAAGGAAAGTAACTTAATTGGTCGTACCAGTGAAGTACGCTTAATTTATCCGGAAATCGCCCTGGATTTTGATGATGCTGTTTCGCGCCGTCATGCGATATTAAATCTGCAAGCTGATGGAACTTTAACTCTGCGTGACATTGATTCTGCTAATGGCACTAAGCTAAACAAAGTAATATTAAAGCCAATGGTCGATGTACCATTGCAAAACGGTGACGAATTTACTCTTGGGCATTGGACTCGAATCGCGATCAAAGCTGTGCGACAATCTGGGGAAGGATCGGTATGAGCAAAATTATTTCCGTTTCAGGCAAGGCGATGAGAAAACTCAACACTCCGCAAATACTCAAGTTCGGTTTGTCTATCACCTGGGTTGCTAGTTTATTATTGCTAGTTACCACAATTGCCGGTGTGCAAAGCCAACGTCATGCTATCAAAACAGTTGGTAAGGATGCAACACCAAGTATCGTCACCGCGCAACGTCTCAAGGATGCAATGGCGGGTATGGATGCCTATGTTGCCAATGAACTTTTAGTTGAATCTGGCAAAAATCAAGATGCGGTTGCGGGTTACGAAGAGAGGCGCAAGCAAATTCCCAGCAGACTGGTGGCGGCGGCAGAAAATATTACTTACGGAGAAAAAGAAGAAAAACCATTGGAGGATATGCAGCTTGGACTTGGTGATTATATGGCTAAAGTTCAACAAGCGCGAGACTTCCATGCAGAGGGAAATGCTGCTAAAACCCTGATTGCTTACAGAGAAGCTGCTGATATTATGGATAAAACGCTACTGCCAGCAGCCGATAGCTTAGATACAGTGAATTTAATTGAACTTGAACGTACTTATAAGGAAGAAAAGTTTAATAGCGCCAAGTCAGTATTTCTGGTGATAGTTTCTGGTATATTTCTGTTAACTGTGCTCATAGCATTGCAGCTATTTTTAAGTCAGCGGATGCGTCGGACAATAAATCCTTGGCTACTTGCAGCAACAGCGATCGCGATCATTTTCTTTGGCTACACGATTCAATCGTTTATTTCGGTTTCTCACGCTCTTAAAGTAGTAAAAGATGACGCTTTTGAATCAATGCACGCATTGCGACAATCTCGATCCCTATATTATAGCGCCAATGGTGACCAAAGTCGTTACTTACTCGATCCAGAAAAGGCTGCCAAAGGTAAACATAAAGAGGTTTTCTTGGAGAAAATAGCCAAAGTCGCAACCTTACCACCAGGGCAGAATTTAGAGACTATTAGAGTCGCCCTCAGCCAAGGTCATGAAGTGCCTGGATTTGGAGGCTTGATCGCTGATGAATTTCATAATATTACCTTCAAGGGCGAGCGTTCAGCAGCATTAGAAAATATTGATGCCTTGGCAAATTATCTCTCCGTCGATCAGCAGATTCGCCAACTCGAAGATAGCAACCAACATCAAGAAGCAATTAATTTGCTCAGCGTCGTTAACTTAGACAACTACGAAAACAATCTTAAGCGACTGCGAAGCAGCGGTAAGCTGCAAGAAGCGAGCAATTTAGAGACTATAGTTAATAAATATAAAACAATTAATGCCGTCGGTGCTTTCCCGAAGTTAAAACTCGCCAATCAAAACACGTTTGACATTAACCAAAAAGCCTTTGATGAGGCAATTGCCCAAAGCTTCATGGCTGTAGATGGTTTTGAGGTTATTGCACCAGTTGCGGTTGGGGCGATAGCAGTCTTGACTTTATTTGGACTGCTACCTCGTCTTAAAGAATACTCACATTAATTGTGTTCAACTTACAGTTACTACAATTGGCGTACTCTCATTCGCTAGTCTATCTACTGTACATAGGGCATAAGTTCCTGGCCCAGCTGCAACACTCCTGGTAGTCGCTGGTAAAATGCCGACTAATGCCCAAGTATTACCACTTTGCTGATAAACTGTCCAAGCCCGAATATTTTGCGCCTGGGTAGTCTGCCAAGTTAGTTTACGGCTTTTCCCATCTAATCCCATCGGTGGTGCGGGTGGTGTCGTTTTTAACCACGGCATCGGCGGTGGCAGCACAGGTCTGGGGTAGAGTGAGGATTTAAGTTGGTCGTAAATACCTTGGCGATTTTCAATCAAATCGTTGGCACTATAAAATATATTTCCCAGCGATGAGTGATCTACTAAGTTGCGACTGATCTTCACTTGTTTATCTAGTTCATCACTCTTCCAACTTTTACCGTCTAACTGTCCTAAGTTGTTACCGGCATAGATGTGTCGATTTTGCGGATTGTGGTCTGTCCACCACTTGAGTAATACTGGATAACTCTGTCCTGTTTGATCTATTTTCCAGTAGAGTTGCGGTGCTAAATAATCTATCCAGCCTTGTTCCAACCATTTTTTCGAGTCGGCATAAAGCACATTGTAAGCATCCAAACCTTTGATTTGTGCCGGTTGTCCAGGTCGGTAAATTCCGAAAGGACTGATGCCAAATTTAACATAAGACTTGGCGGCTTTAATCCCTGTGGATAGGCGCAGTACCATCCGATTCACATTGTCCCGTCGCCAGTCATCTAAACTCAGTTGACCGCCTGCATCTTGATAAGCTGAATAAGTTCTACTATCAGGAAAAATTTTCCCATCAATCGGATAAGGATAGAAGTAGTCATCCAAGTGAATGCCATCAATATCATAGCGATTGACAACATCTAAAATGACATTATATGTCCGATCTTGAACAACTTTCGCTCCTGGGTCCATCCATAACTGATTACCCCAGCGATGGACTGATTCTGGATGGGTGACAGCTAGATGCGGGGAAACATTTGTGATTTCTTGAACGGAACTATTGGCGCGATAGGGATTAAACCAAGCGTGTAATTCAATGTTGCGCTTGTGGCATTCCGCGATCGCAAACTCTAATGGATCGTAAAATGGTACTGGTACCTTACCTTGAGTCCCCGTCAGCCAAGAACTCCACGGTTCTAATGAGGATGCATACAGCGCGTCACCTTCTGGTCGGATTTGGAAGATCAACGCATTCAAGTTCAGCGCTTGCATCCGGTTGATCAGGTTAATCAGTTGGGTTTTCTGTTGTTCAACTGCAAGTCCTGGCGCTGCA
Source organism: Cyanophyceae cyanobacterium (assembly GCA_038214545.1). Classification (GTDB taxonomy): domain Bacteria; phylum Cyanobacteriota; class Cyanobacteriia; order Cyanobacteriales; family Nostocaceae; genus JBBQRU01. The sequence continues at coordinate 15,380 of JBBQRU010000059.1, forward strand.
GGCCAATCACCATTCCAAACTGACGCTACCCACACTCCGCGAAACTCTCGGCGATGACCGACGCTAATATTCCCACGCGGCGCAGTCGGTGTTGCCGGTGTCGGTTTTGGCGGTACGATTAGGTAACTAGATGCGATCGGTTGCACTTGTCCTAAATACACCAAAGCTTGATATATAAAAACTGCGGCATCGGCACGAGTCGCCGCGAGATTGGGATTAAGTAAATTTATATTTGGATGGCTAGATACCAGTCCGGCACTAGTGGCAATTGCTACTGGATTTCTGGCGTAGGTAGGAATTGCGGCTGCGTCTTGATAGATTTGTGGGAGTGAGGTAACTAAGTCTGGTTGGACTTTTTTGGCAATCTCCAAACCATCAACCAAAGACATTAAAACTTGAATTCTATTTATTCGGTCTTCGGGACGAAACAGTTTATCCGGAAATCCACTGAGAAATCCGGCTGTATAAGCAAACTTAATCGAATCTGCTGCCCAGTATGTCGCGGGGACATCGGCAAAGCTGACAGATTGACGTTTGGCGCTTTGCTGACTAAAAGCAATGCTTAGCATTACCGCAAACTCAGCACGGGTCATGGAGTTATCAGGGCGATAAGTCCCGTTAGGCAAACCAGTCGCAATGCCACGGGTTTGCAAAACATTGATGAATGAACGCGCCCAATGATTTTGTATATCGAGGAATGGGGTAGAAGAAGATACCATAATCAATCACCGCTCGCTTGCCTCGATTTTAATCTGGTTTGTCAATTTTGACACAGGATATTAATTTTTTTGGCAAATTAATTAGTATAAAATTATCTTGTTTTTTGCGTTTTTTTATGAGATGGTAATTTTGTTTATAGGTAATAAATACTACATATAAGTATGAGCGCTAAAGCGCAACTACGAACCAGGACGAAGTTGTTTTCTTTGGTTTTGATATTGAGAGTGCGCGGAAATATTAAGATTAGTTGATTCGCTTTGCGTGAAGACTTGGATTTTTACAGCGGCATCGCCGCGATATTGAGGCAAGTAATGGTAACAGTTGTTGTCGTCATCAACACGCTCATCTCCCTAGTTCTTTTTTATGTTGCCAGACGAGTATGGCGACTGAGACGTCGCATCACGCGAATTGCTAATATTTTGGACTCTGCTGAACGCAAAACAGCGCGTTTGGCTGGCGCACCAGCCCAGATTATCAAAGGTCAGCAGACTCTACAGCGACTACGACAAAAAACGCAACCATTAGAAGTGCAGGTTGCACGAGTGCGGCAGATTGTCAAGCTATTGGTTGTCGGACAGCAAATTTGGCGACAGTCGCTCTTATGGAGCAAAATGAGAAAAAGGCTGTAAAAGCAACCGAACTGCGAATAGATAAGTGCTTTTCTCAAGCTTGGGAAAACCCGCTTAAAATGAGTGTAAGGAGATATAACCAAACGATGTCTAATAACCGTTCCGGAGTATTTATTGGCGGTTTGATGCTAGGAGCTACTATCGGTACCCTTACCGGATTGCTCATGGCTCCTCGTACTGGTCGCGAAACACGGCAAATATTAAAAAAATCTGCTGATGCATTACCTGAATTAGCCGAAGATTTGTCAACCAGCGTGCAGATGCAAGCAGGACGCCTCTCAGAAACCGCTTTGCGAAATTGGGATGAAACTTTAGATCGTCTGAAAGAAGCGATCGCTGCTGGAGTAGATGCTTCTATGAGAGAAAGCCAACTATTAAAGCGGCAAACCGAAACTCCCCCAGAAACCTCCTCTCAACTGCTAGATCGCCCATAGGAAGCACCGTGATTGATCCTCTATTTTGGCTAGGATTATCGATTCTTCTGGTCGCCATCAGCTTGACGGCTGTTTTGGTGGCAGCTGTGCCAGCTTTACAAGAGTTAGGACGAGCCGCGCGAAGTGCTCAGAAATTATTTGACACCCTCAACCGCGAGTTACCACCGACTTTAGAAGCGATCCGGCTGACCGGATTAGAAATTACTGACTTAACTGATGATGTCACCGAGTCGGTCAAAAGTGCTGGACAAGTAGTCAAACAAGTCGATCAAAGTCTCGATAGTGCCAAAAAGCAGGCTCAGAATATTCAAAGTAGCACCCGCAGCGTCTTTGTCGGCTTGAAAACCGCCTGGAAAACCTTTAGTCGCAAGCCCTCTAGTCGGCGGAATAACCTCAACGGCACCAAAACATCATTATCCTCCTTGCGAGAACGGGAAGCATTACGACAAGACCGCAGCAACGAGCACTGGCAAGACGAAGAAGATTTATTAACCTCAATCCAAGAGGAAGATTAAACTTTTTGCACTAATTCCTCTTTCTTGCACCTTTCTTAGCGCCTAACGCCTAACGCCTAACGCCTAACGGCTTCGCTGCGCTAACGCTTTGCGTGATCTAAACAAATGTCTCGCTAAGCACACTACCTACTTAATCCTCTTTCTTTGCGCCTAACGCCTAATGGCTAACGCCCAACGGCTAACGCTGCGCTAATGCGTGAGACACATAAGCATGTCTTCTTTAGCACACAGTAAGCGCTCACCACACTCATATTCAGCAAACCAAATTCATAATTCTTTTATTAGACACTTTGCCAAGGGTAGTAAGATTAGATTAAAGTAAAGAAGTGTAAAGAAGTATCATTTTCCCAATACTTTTTTTAAACTACTTGTTCTGATTCCGTTAAAATTCCTATACAAACGTCCATGCATCATTGTTTTTGGCGAAGAATTCTGCTATCAGTTGCCGCTGTGTTTCTTGTTGGATCGATTTGGGCGATGAATTCTCCCACGGCGCTGGCCTACGATAACCCTGACTTACTCCCCAGCACACCGACTCCGGTTGTCGATTTAGCCAAATCTCTGACCAGTGTTCAAGAAGACAAGCTAGTCAAAGAATTAAATAACTTTGAAGCCGAAACTGGTTGGAAACTGCGCGTGTTAACCCAATATGACCGCACCCCCGGTCGCGCCGTGATTAACTTCTGGGGTTTGGATGATAAAAGTATTTTACTAGTTGCCGATTCTCGGGGTGGTAACATTCTCAGCTTTAGTGTCGGTGACGCAGTTTATGAACTTCTACCTCGGACATTCTGGATCGAATTGCAAACCCGCTTCGGGAATTTGTTTTTCGTCCGCGAGGAAGGCGAAGACCAAGCCATCTTGCAAACCCTAGACACAGTCAGAGGCTGTCTACTGAAAGGCGGATGCAATGTTGTGCCTGGATTACCGCGAGAACAGTGGATTCTCACCCTTATCACCTCAATCCTAGGCGGGGTGATTTGCGGATTTGCGGGACAACCCCGCGAGAAAGGACAAGTTTTTTCTTGGCAATGGGCGTTGATTTTCTCTCCGTTGTGGGGTATTTTATTTCTCGCCTTCGGCATTGGTCCGGTTGTGACGCGAACCTCCGACTGGCTACCACTGGTTCGTAACATCGCTGGTTTCGCCATTGGCGTACTTGTTGCCTACCTATCGCCCATCTTTAGCCGCCCCAATTTAGAAACTTAAATGTAGATGCGGATTTGGCGTTTTTGTCTTCGTTAATTCCCCACTCTGTTAAGCTGATAGCGGAGTTCTGAAAAGTGATTATTTTCACTCAGCACTCAGCCCTCAGCACCTTTTTTATTGATACAGATGGAATGGCACGTAACTGATGCCCAAAGTTTGGGAATAATCGACAATGAAATTGGCGATCACGCCTTTACACCTGCCGAATATGAGATGGTTCGTCGGGTGATTTATGCCACAGCGGACTTTGAGTATAAGTCCTTGATTAACTTTTCGGAACGGGCAATGCAATCAGGCGCAGCGGCACTAGCAGCACGCACCACGATTGTGGTTGATGTGCCGATGGTACAAGTCGGCATTACAGCCAATATTCAAAGCACCTTCGCCAATCCAGTGTATTGCAGCATGGACACGCTAACGCGTCCGCAAAAGGAAAAAACTCGGGTTGCGTGGGGAATTGAAACTCTCGCCAGACGCTATCCCGAAGGCATATTTGTCGTCGGTCAAGCGCAGACAGCCCTCACCTCGTTGGTTGATTTAATCGAAGCCGAAGAAATTCGCCCCGCTTTGGTAATTGGGACACCCTCTGGTTTTATCGACGCTGATGTTGCCAAAGAACGTTTGCGCGAATCTCTCGTTCCTAGCATCACCATTTATGGTCGCAAAGGCAGTGCTGTCGTCGCGGCGGCAATTGTGGAAGGATTAGTTGACTTAGCTTGGCAAGCTTACGGACAAAATGCAAATGGCAATGGTTAAAAATGTTTATGAGTCGCGATTGCGGCGGCGAGACTTTTCCGGAGAATTTGGGCGTAAGCGCCGACTAACAGCGGTAAAAAAATCTCGTCGCAGATAGGGATAATCACTGATCCACAATTCCCGGCTAGGAATGTAAATATCGGTAATTTGGTCAATGCTACTTAAATCTGAGCGATTTGACAGGACTAACATTTCGGCGATTTGACCGGGGGCTAAAGCTTTATGATTAACGCGTAGCGGTGCTTGAAGTTCAGCGGTAAAGCCGGTTTCGTCTCCTACCTCTAAATTAATCCGCCGTTCTCGATTTTCGACAATCACCAACTCGCCTTTATTGTTGACCGTTTCTTCTTTACCTGTCAACTCTTCGGTAATAAAAACTTCCAGCACTCGACCGCGCCAGAAACCACTATATTTATACTTGCGGTATTTAACATTGCGTAAACTTGCCCAGAGAACTGGCCCCCAAAGCCAATAAAAAGCGGCGATGAGTCCAAGTGTGAACATTAATGGTCCTAAATCAAACTTGAAAACTATTTTCAGCACTAAAATCACAACTACGCTGACGATCGAAATTAGCAACCGCTGTAAAAAATCAGCAAATTTCCCCCAGTAGTACTTATATTGCAGACCAGTTGCAACTAAGGGAATGAGTTCTTCCAATTTCTGACGAGTAAGTGGGACTAACATGAGTACTGAATGCTGAGTTGATTTAAAGGATTTTTTCTAAACCATACACTAACGACTTCAACTGCAGGACTTTCCGCACCGCTAATAGTACTCCCGGCATATAACAGGCGCGATCGCTAGTATCATGGCGCAGAGTATAAATTTGACCTGGTGCGCCAAAAATTACTTCTTGGTGGGCAATCAGTCCTGGTAAGCGGATGCTGTGGATGCGAATGCCTTCTGCGGTAAGGCTACCCCTAGCGCCTGGGAGTTTTTCAGTCTCTTCCACGATAGCATGGTTAAAAGTTTTACCCATTTCTGCTAGTAGTTCCGCCGTTTTAATCGCGGTTCCACTCGGCGCATCGGCTTTTTGGTTGTGATGCAATTCAATAATTTCCACATGGTCAAAATACTGGGAGGCGGCTAAAGCAGCTTGTTGTAACAGCACGATGCCAATCAAAAAATTCGGAATAATTAAACATCCCGTACTAGCTTTGTCCGCGAATTCCGCCAAGTCTTGAATTTGGGCGCTACTCAAGCCCGTAGTACCCACTACCGGACGCAAACCATAAGCGATCGCCCGTCGCACGTTATCATATACTGAATCTGGATGGGTAAAATCTATGACCACTCCTGGCTGTCTTTCTTGTGATGCAAACGCCAACATTGACTCTGTTTGATCGGTGATCGGTATTTCTAAAGCCTCGCTTAAACCGGCTAATTCACCAGCATCTTGACCTTGATATTCTGGACTACGATCGATCGCGCCAATTAAAGTCATATCCGGCGATTGCGCCACGGCTTTAATCACCTCACGTCCCATTTTACCCGCCGCACCATTGACTAAAACTGGGATCTTGACTTGATTCGTCATAAATTCAGAATATGCAGGACTCTCAAACCGAATTTTAGACCAATTAGGTATCTATATCAAGAATTTTAAATGAGGATTATTCATCAACTAAATGGTAGAAATAAGAGAGCGAGTAGTTAGATGAGCCTAGGTAATAATCTCTCCAGGGGTTGATGTTACTACGAGAATAAATTTGTTCAACTAAGAAGAGAGATAATGACTTCTAAGGTAAAGCAATGCGTAAGATGAATATTGGTTTGACAGACGAGCAACGACAAGGTGTCAACGATCTCCTAAATAGCGATTTATCAGATTCATATTTGCTGTTGGTCAAAACCAAAAAATATCATTGGGATGTAGTCGGACCTCAGTTCCGCAGTCTACACCTAATGTGGGATGAACAATACCAAACACTGTCAACAACAATTGATGCCATTGCTGAACGGGTACGTACCCTAGGTGGTTATCCGATAGGCACAATGGAAGGCTTTTTGAAGCTAGGTACAATTAAAGAACATGCCGGAGATGTCCCCACTGCAACCGGAATGGTATCTAACTTAGTGGAAGACCATGAGCAAATCATCCGTAACTTGAGACAGCATATCGACCAGTGTAGTGAAAAATTCCACGATCAAGGAACTGCAGACTTCCTTACCGGACTAATGGAAGGACATGAAGAAATGGCTTGGATGCTGCGTTCATTCATTCAAGGTGAATCACTTGCAGCAGATGGTTCTCGCCCTGGATTAGAAGTAAAATCTCCTGTTGGCGTGTAGAGAATCTTTAACTCTTTCTTTGCATAGCCAGAGATAGATTAAAAGATTAACCGATTAGAGGGTTGGGTGCGAGGCTTTTGCACCTGACCCTCATTTTTTACTTGCCTAGGTAACTCGATATAAAGGGTAGAACCGACACCAGGTGTGCTTTCTACTCCAATCGAACCTTGCATCATCAGCACCAAAGAGCGAGTAATTGTTAAACCCAGTCCTGTACCGCCATGCTTACGAGTGATACCTTGATCGATTTGCCGGAATTGATCAAAAATATGTTCCATATCAGCCTCACTAATACCGATCCCAGTATCTTTAACCTCAATCGCTATTTTGTCAGCAGCTAATTCCCAAACTTTGACTGTGATATTACCTGTTTCTGTAAATTTTACCGCATTCGAGAGTAAGTTGACTAAAACTTGTTTGAGTCTGACATTATCATTAATCACCAATGGATTACTAAGTTCCTCCATCAACTGCAACTCTAACCGCTTTTGTACTGCCATTTGCTGGTATTCAGCTACAGTTGCCGCAACCAATTGATTTAAATTAAATTCTTCTAATTCCAGGTTCAGGCGACCGGCTTCAATTTTGGCTAGGTCGAGGATATCTTTAATTAATACGAGTAAATTATTACCACTATTGAGAATTCGCTCCACCATTTCGACTTGTGTTTCCGTTAATGTTGCAGTTCGTTGACGCAGCAGCACGGATGAAAAACCGATAATCGCATTTAAAGGAGTACGAAGTTCGTGAGACATAGTAGCTAAAAAATCAGACTTAAGCCGCGCCGCCTCTAAAAGTTGCAAATTCTGGAGTTGGATTTGTTGCCTATTTAATTGAAGTTCACGGTTTTGTTGTGCCAAAATTTCATTTTGCACGCCTAAGCGTTCTTCCCGCTCTTCTAAAGCACCGATCATCCGTGCATTATTAATGGCGATCGCTGCTTGTTCTCCGACCGCATCCAATAAATTTTGGTCTTCCAAATCAAAAGCATGGGGATCTTGCCAGTTTCCAATTGCCAACACTCCTAGCCTTCCCCCCTGTGCGGATTCGATGGCGACAGCGTAAATAGTGGCGACTTCATACTCCCCATTCCCAAAAAACAGTTGCGGATCGCCTGTAGCAAAAACTTGACTTAATAATCCCGACTCAGCCGCAGTCAGTTCATTTAACTGTAAATTTTCTGTACCACTACCCGCTGTGGCGGTTAACTCTAATAAGTTAGTTTGCCCATTATGCAGGACAATTAAAGAAAATTGAGCACCGTCAATCGCATCACAAACCGCTCTGACCATCACTTGTAATAAACCTGGTAAATCTGTAAGTCGCTGGTTTAAAAGGTTAGTTAGCCGTTGGAGAACTCGCAATTGTTGCTGTTGTTCGCCTAAAATCAGGATCGCTCGTCGCAGATTGTCGCCAATTTGTGTTGCTTCTTGGTACAACCGCGCATTATCAACTGCTAAGCCAGCACGACGGGCAACATCTTCGGCTAAAGCTAAATTGGCGCTATTATAAATGCGTCCTGAGCCATCAAACATCAAACTAATCGCCCCTAAAGTGCGTCCTCTGGCTTTCATCGGCACGCACATCAGCGATTTTAAACCGAGTGTACGCAATATTTCTCGATGTTCGGGATCGCGAGCCATCGTCTCTAACACTGTATCCGGAATTTCAGGATAAAACTCCGACTGTCCTGTCCGGATCACATGCGGTGTCCCAAATGGTGCATCTAACTGATAGGGATAACGCTGTAATAATCCAAATCCCCATTCAGCTTTAGCTTCATCGGTGTGACTAAGTGTTACCAATCGTAAAGATTGGTTTTCTTCTTGAACGTGAATCGTACACCAATCTGCTAACTGGGGGACGATTAACCGCGCTAGATTTTCTAAAGCGGTCTGACTATCAAAAGAAGTTGCCAAGAGGGCGCTAGCTGCAGCTAAAATTCGTTCTTGTTCTTCAATGCGCTGACGATCGGTAATATCAATAAAGGCGGCAATACTACCTCTAGGTTGGCGATATTCATCAAACAGTGGTGCGGCATTAGCTAGTAATTTTACAGACGATGTATCATTATCAATTAATACATCAAATTCTTTGTTTAAAACTTCTACTCCTTGTTGGGCAGCATATTGGAGGGGTAATTCGTTGGCAGGCACTTCTTTGCCGTTAAAGAACACTTTATACGCCGGTTGTTCTGGTAGTGGGGCGCTTTTAGAGGCGTTGGCATTTGCTGATAAAGCCAACATTTGCGCCAGAGCCGGATTTACGCGCACTGTTTGACATTCTGGCTCTTGAGCGATCGCAATCCCAATCGGAATCACATCTAACAAAGTTTCTAATTCCGCAATTCGGCGTGTCAAATCGCGATTAAGTTTGATAATTTCGGCTTCAGCGATTTTACGTTCGCTCAAGTCGATCGCAAAACAAATAATTTTGTTGTCCGTACCCGCAAGCATCGCCCCTCCTTGGAGAACCGGAACGCGACTGCCATCTTTACGAAGATACTCCTTCTCTGAAGCATTAAACACTCCCGTGCGCCTGACTTGGGCTAGAGCTAGTCGATCTAGATCAGCATATTCGCTGGGAGTCATTTGTTGCCAATTTAATGTCCCAGCCATCAAATCCCGACGACCATAACCGATAGTTTGCAGAAAGGCTTCATTGGCTTCTTGAATATTTCCTTGCATGTCTACAACAATGATGCCGATGACATTCGACTCTGCTAAGCGCCTAAACCGAGATTCGCTTTCTCTCAGCGCCTGTTCTAAGTGTTTACGCTCCGTAATATCACTCAGTACTCCTGACATTCGTACAGGACAGCCAAATTGATCGTGCTGGACTTTCCCCCGCGCGAAGCAGTAGCGGTACTCGCCTGAATGATGGCGTAGGCGAAATTCGACTTCACATTTTTCACCTTGAATCAGATGTGCTTGAACCGCAGCCCGAATATTTGGCAAGTCTTCTGGATGCATTATTTGCGTAAACGCTGCTGGGGTAAGGCTAAATTCTGCTCGCGATGTACCAATAATTTCTAATAGGCGATCGTTACAATAAACTTCATCTGTCTGGCAATGCCAATCCCAAATCCCATCGTTAGATCCTTCTAATACTAAGCGATAGCGTTCTTCACTTTCTTGAAGTTTTTTGTTTGCATCCATTGCAGATTTTTCGGCTTTGTGAATGCGAATCGCCTGTCGCAAAATTAACGCTAAATTATCGGCAGAGACTTTACTTTTTGCCAGATAGTCACTAGCACCGGCTTTCATTAATTGTACGGCGATTGCCTCATCACCCTGCCCAGTTAAAACAATCATCGGCACGCTAATTTCGAGAGTGCTAACTTCTTGAACCAGTTTTAGCCCATCTCCGTCTGGTAAAAGGTAATCTAGAAAGACACAATCAAATTGTTGTTGTTGCAATTTTTGCATCGCTTCGCTATAGCTAGAAGCTTCTGCTACCTGAATTTGAATCCCAGTGTTGGCGAGCGATAGCTTTACTGCCATCCTGTCTACGGCATCATCATCCACCACTAAAATTTTAATAACTTCTTCCATACTAACGAGCTTATCTATGTATTTTTTTTCAGAAAAAATTGAAATATAGTTTGTTCTTTTTCATCTACCCTGAGGATGATTGCAATGGCTTTTAGGAATAACTTAAAATTTATGTTGTATATCACTAATCAGCGTAATCATTCAAAGAGCTTGGCAACAGATTGGGGCATTTGATTTACTGTGATAGGGTTTTATTTTTTATCTTCTCTCAATATTTGTTTTTTTGCCATCCAACTGAGGGTAGTGTTTGAAAGATTAAAGCTAATTTGCTTTGCACCGATTAATTTCCCCAAAAAATCTTGGCACTTCCCAAAGATAACGGCTGATAATTACCATAAGTTGCCGCTAAATTTGAAGAACGATTATGGATGGATTAAAATGCAATTTTTTCAATATATTTAGCCAAAAACAGCAATTCTCCCGAATTAACCATTTAATACGACAATTTCTACTCTTCATCCTCAAATCAAGTCTATGCATGTAGTTGTAGACTGCAAGTGCCATTTTTATGATACAATAGAGAGTCGGTTGGCATCTAGCGACTGAGGAGAGTAGAATAATAAAACTTGCAAAAAAGTCTCTGAGCGGTCTGTGTCCACAAGAGACAAACAACTTGTCATAATATCGGTAACTGCGGCTGAATGTAACTTTTAAGCTTTTAATATTGAATTACGGAGCGATAGTAGGATATAAATCCCACTTAAGATAGCTGTCGCGCCTTTACACTTCTTCATAGATGCTCGTTTAGGGCATCTACAGTTAACTATTTGGGCAAATCGGATTTAAAGTAAAAAAGTGCGATGTGCGGAAGTGGACTATGAGTAAAATTCGTGTTGCTTTAATTGAAGATCATGATCTGACCCGTGTTGGTATTCGGACGGCGCTACAACAGCGGCAAGAAATTGACGTAGTTGGGGAAGCCAGCAATGCGGCTGATGGCATGAAGCTATTGGAAACAGTTCATCCAGACATAGCGATTGTAGATATTGGCTTGCCGGATAAAGATGGCATTGAACTGACACGAGAGTTAAAATCTTACCAAGAATCTCAAGAAGGAATCCCAACTAAGGTTCTGATTTTGACACTACGGGATAGTAAGGAAGCTGTCTTGGCAGCTTTTGCCGCTGGTGCTGATTCTTATTGTATGAAGGATATTAGTTTTGACAATTTGTTGGAAGCATTAAGAGTCACCTACAGCGGTAATGCTTGGATTGACCCAGCAATTGCCCGGATAGTCCTCCAACAAGCACAACAAACCCCTGATAATGTCGAAGAATCGGAGGATACAAAAACTGTTGCCATCAACGCCGAGTCAGTAGAGTACGATCAAATGATCGCTGCCTATCCGCTGACAGAAAGAGAATTAGAGGTTTTGCAGCTAATCGTTGAAGGTTGTAGCAATGCCGTCATCGCTGAAAAGCTTTATATTACCGTTGGCACAGTCAAAACTCATGTCAGGAATATCTTAAACAAGCTGTGCGCTGATGACCGCACTCAAGCCGCAGTCCGAGCACTACGTTCTGGTTTAGTGGGATAGAATTCGTCGCGGTAGGTAACATTCACCAAAAGTGTTGAGCACATTTTTGGCAAGTACTACTGCGATTTCGCTAGTATAAACAAACACTTATATATAAAAGCTGGAAAATCAGTCAATAGTTGACGATTAACGATTAACGATTGACAATTGACGGTTGAAGAATAAATAACGCGGGAAGAAGCAAAATTACTACAAAAAGTGAAGTCAAATATGACTGAGATAGAGGAGAGTAAATTAAAGCTAATGGTGGTAGATGACGAGCCAGATAACTTGGATTTACTTTACCGTACCTTTCGACGGGATTTTCAAGTTTATAAAGCGAGTCATGCCCGCAGCGCTCTCGAAATCTTAAATAAAGAAGGCGAGATGGCGGTGATCATCTCTGACCAGAGAATGCCAGAGATGAATGGCACCGAATTTTTGAGTCAAACAGTTGACCGCTTTCCCGACACGATCCGGATCTTATTGACTGGCTTCACGGATGTGGAAGATTTGGTCGAGGCGATCAACTCCGGTCAGGTGTTTAAATACATCACCAAACCGTGGAATCCCGATAACCTCAAAAACATCGTCAATCAAGCGACGGATACATATCGCGTCCTCAAGCAACGAACTTTTGAACTGCGCCGCGCCCTGCGACGGGAATCTTTATTTAATGCAGTCACATCAGCAATTCGTGAGTCCCTTGACTACAACAGTATGCTGCAAACAATTGTCGAAAAAATTGGTCAGACATTTGAGGCAACTTGTTGCTTGCTAAAGCCGGTTGAAAGCGATCGCTTGTCAAACGATTTGTTTTCCTATCAAGATCCGAGCCTTAGCGCCGACGACCGTTTACCTGACGCTTCCGAATTAATTGCCAAGGTGCTGGAAACAGGCGAGCATCAAGTCACGCAAATTACCCAAGACTTGGATTCCTACCATCAACTGGGTGTACCTCTAACTTATCAGCAACACCTGCTAGCAGTGTTAGCACTCTACCAAAAAGGTCGTGCTCGTCCCTGGTTACCAGAAGACATTCAACTGATTTCTGGGGTTGCGGAACAAGCCGCACTCGCCCTTTCTCAAGCCAAACTTTACCAAAGTCTCCAAGAAAAACAAGAGCAAATCCGTACCGAGTTACAGGTTGCCCGTCAAATTCAACACAACCTGCTGCGCCAAACTCTACCAGAAATGGACGGAGTCAAAGTCCAAGCCTGCTGCTACCCCGCAAGGGAAGTCGGGGGAGATTTCTTTGAAGTATTTGTTCATCCTAAAGGCGACCTTTGGCTAGCAGTAGGAGACGTTTCTGGGAAAGGTGTTCCTGCGGCTTTATTTATGGCAAGTGCGATTTCTGTATTGCGCCGCGAACTATCGCAAGAAACCCCGCGAGAGCCAAATATCTTGCTCCAGAATCTGAATCACGCTCTAGGTGCCGACTTAGTCAGCAATAACTGCTTCATTACCCTAGTTTTAGCTTGTTATACTCCAGCAACCAAGCAACTAATTTATGCCAATGCGGGTCATATTTACCCATTACTGTGGTCGAAATCGCCTTTCTCTGAACCAAATTACTTAAAAGTTCGGGGTGTACCCTTGGGAATCTTACCTGTGTGGCAGGCAAAGTCAGGTTATTTAACGCTCGCACCAGGAGATACCTTACTGCTAGCGAGTGATGGAATTACAGAAATTACCGTATTTAAGAATACTAATGGATCTGTAAATACCGAATGTGAGAATCAACAAGCTGGTCGTTCCATGCTGAATCAAGAGGGTCTTTGGGAAATCTTGCAAAAAGAGCCAAATCCCCTTAACCTGAATCATCTACTAGCACGAATCCAGGCACACAACTCTGTTCAAGATGATGATCAAACCATACTCTCACTGGAGGTTTTGTAGGTGATGAAAACAGAGCTTCATGTCCCAAGTGAATTAAAGTTTTTAGCCATTGTCGAAAACTGGCTATTGGGGTGCTTGGAAGTCCAACTCGGAGACTCTGTTGATTGGCAGAAACAATCTAATCGCTTACGCCTAGCTTTGGTA